>CBIHRE010000618.1:0-3315 GCA_966212385.1 uncultured Akkermansia sp.
GGCGCAGGGACGCGCCCGCCCACCCAAGAAAGCTGTCACACGGATCGAAGCGTCTTCATCCGTGAAAATCCGTGCAATCCGTGGTTAAAAATCCGGCGGTTTCGCTAAACCCGGATCTGCGCCTCAGAACAGGCCCGGCATCTGGAACGCGGAGGTGACCTTCTGCATCTCCTCCTCGTTGAACTTCTTGGCGGCGGCGGCGGCCTCCTGCACGGCGGCGAGGATCTCGGACGACACGGTGGCGGCGTCTTCCTTGAGGAACTCGGCGTCGATCTTGAGCGCGAGGAACTGGCCCGCGCCGTTGATCTTCACCTGCACCGCGCCGCCGCCGCGCGAGAAGTCGAGCTCCTTGGCCGCGAGCTGGGCCTGGAGCGACTCGATCGAGCGCTGCATTTTCTGGGCTTGTTTGAGGAGTTTTCCGACGCCGGCCATGGTGCTTGGTGGGTTTGAAGGTTGGGTGTGACGAAAGGTAAGCCGACGAGTGCCGCGCAAGCCGCCGGCGCTTTCAAGCCAAAGTGCAAGCCGGTCCGCGCGAACTCGCGCCGAGCGCGGGAGCCTCGCCGGGCTCAATTCCGCAGACGCGACAAAAACGCGGTGCTGTGATCGGCCGCCTGATCAAGGTATTTGGCGATCTGGTCGCGCATCCGGATCTGCTCCGGGATGCTCGTCTCCCAATAAAGGCTGCTCCGGAAGTAGTCGTAATAATCGCCGTCCCGGAGCTCCTTTTTCCCGTTGTCCGTCAGGGCACGCAAACTGCGGAAATATTCGGCAACGTCCTGCATGATCTGCACCTGCGCGGCGCCGGAGCGCTCGAAGCGTTGTTCGAAACGCTCGACCACGCGCTGCACCCCCGGGCTGCCCTTTGCCTGGGTGAACTTGCCCAGCAGCGCGTAATAGAGCGCCTCGCTCTCCTCGCGGAAGGCCTCGATGCGCTTCGCCTGCTGCCGCCAGCGGGCGAGATCGACCGCCTGCCAACCCTTCACGCCGTCGATGCGATAGCCGAACCAGCGCTGCTCCACCTTGGAATCGTCGGCGTCTTTGGCGTTGCCGGTCTTGGCCGGAACTCCGTCGAGGACATCCAGTTTTCGCGTCTGCGAATAGGCCGCCAGCCCGATGACCTCGCCGCTTGCGACATGCACGATCGGGCTGCCGCTGTTGCCGGGCTGGAAGGCCGCGTTCACCTCGACCCGGTCCGGCCCGATGCCCTGCACCGAGCCCGACACCTGCGTGGCCACGCCGCCGCCGCGCCGGTTGCCGACGACCACCACCTTGTCGCCGATCTTGGCGGTTTGCAGAGGATCCTCGCACAGTTTCAAAAATGCCGCGGGCGCCGCGCCTTCGACGCGAAGGATGGCGAGATCCCGGCCCAGCGCGCCATGGATCGCGCCCACCTCGATCTTCGCCCCGGTCAAGGTGGTGACGCGCAGCTTCTCGTTGCCGCCGATCACGTGAAGGTTGGTCACGATAAACGGCAGATCGCGGATTTTGGTGACGAAACCCGTGCCCACGCCCTCCTCGCCCTCCACAAGCACGATGGCCGCCATCTGTCCGGCGTCGAGCAACTGGGCCTCCGTCGGCGCGTCGTTTTTGGATTTGTCGGCCGACTTTTTCCCGGAACCCGGCCCGCCCGCGACTGGCGCCCCGTCCGGTTTGAGGGGCTGATCGGGCTTCTTTTCTTCGGTGGAAGGAGGCCGTCCGCCGGCGACGGAACCGCCCTCGTCCGAGGAAGGCGATATCTCGCGCACCCATGCGGCCAACTCCGCGGTCGATCCAAACCCCGGGGTGGTCGACAATCCCGGCTGGGCCAGCGACCAGCCGCCCTGAAGATCAAAATCGGCCGTCTGCTCCCCTTTTTCCCGGGCGTAAGAATAGACGTTCTCGGTGATGTCCACGAACGGCCGCATGCCAAAACCCTCGCGCAGATCGCGTGTCTCGCGCGACCGCACCAACAGCTTCGTGCGTTTGTCGACCCAAAGGGAGATCCGCATCTGCGGGGTCACGCCGTCGACACGCTCGCACCACACGCCGTCGACGAGTTCATCGGCTTTCGCGACCGGTTGCTCGGGCATGGCGGTCGATTCCGAGGACCCGCTCGAGCGTGAAGGCCAGTTGGGTATCCAGCCCAGGACGGGCAGGCCCATCATCATGCCGACGCGCTGACGCGCCTCTTGGAAAAAGATTTTCGCCGGGAGCTTCATCTCGACCCGCTCGTTGTCCGCCGAGTTCAGCGTCAACATGGCGGCGTCCTCGCCCACTTTGGCGAAAACATAGGTCGCCCCTCCGGAGGAGCGGGCGGAGCCGCCCATCTCGCGTTGAAACACAAAACGCCAATCGCCAGGCGCGCGCCACGTGACGATCAGACGTTGAACAGTGGAGCTCTGCATCTCCCGCGACTCCGGCTCGCGTCCGGGCATCACCGTCACCCTGCGGCTCGTGATGCGCATCTCGCCATGCGTCATCTGGGTCATCGAGGACCGCGCCGTTTCCGTGACCCGCTTCGCCGCCTCGTCCGCGCGAAGCACGGCGGAAAAAGTCGCCAAACAAAGCCCGATGCGAATGAGACTACGAAGAGGACCCTTCATTCCTGCAGCTACGCAAAAACCACCTTTCCGGTAAATCACAGAAGCCTCTTCCTGTAATCTTCCCGATGCCCGACTTGGAAAAGCTCGATTGGTCCGCCCTTGATCGCCTCCGCGCGACCTTCCTCGCGCGCGATGCCGCGACGACCGGTCCCTATTGGCAAAACCGCGCCGCGCTCGCCGCCTACGACACCACCTACGCCGAACGTATCGGCTGGAAATGGGACGCCCTTCTTCGCGAACTCCGCCTCCGCCGCTGGGCTCCACCCGCCGGCACCGTTCTCCTCGACTACGGTTGCGGCTCCGGCGTCGCCGGCCGCCGCGTGCTCGCCGCCTTCGGCGCGGATCGCTTCGCCGGCCTGGCCCTCCACGATCACAGCCCCGAGGCCGTCGCCTTCGCCTCCGAACGCGCCGCGGAGGAGTTTTCCGCCCTGCCCCGCGTCGCGATAAATCCATCCGCGCCCGCGCAGCCCTTTACGCTCGTCGTAAGCCATGTGCTCAACGAACTTCCCTCCGTGGCCCGTGACGAACTCGTCGCGATCGCGTCGCGCGCCGCCGCCGTGATCTGGCTCGAACCCGGCACGCATGCCGACAGCCGCGCCCTCGCCGCCGTGCGCGATACGCTCCGCGCGCAACACCGGATCATCGCGCCCTGCACCCACCGCGAAAACTGCCCGCTCTTCGCCGAGGCCAACGCCCGCGATTGGTGCCATTTTTTCGCCGACCCCCCGCCCGG
>CBIHRE010000619.1:0-3307 GCA_966212385.1 uncultured Akkermansia sp.
CGCCGAGCGCGGGCGCGGCGCGCGTCAACGGCGCCCTCGGTCTGGGCGCCGGCGGCCACGCCGTTCTGCCCTCGGGAATCGTCGGCGGCCTGGGCGATTTCTCCGCCTCCTTCTGGCTCAAGCCCGGCACGCTCTCCGACGGCGCCCGCGCCTTCGATTTCAGCACCGGCTCCTCGCAAAACAGCCTGTCCTTCACTCCGCACGCCTCGGGTGGCGTGGCTCGCTTCGCTCTCGTCGTAAACGGGGTCGCGCAAACCCTCGATGCTCCGTCGGCCGCCTACTTCACCGCCGGCGCATGGACCCACGTCGTGGTGACGCTCTCCGGCACCACCGCCAGGATCTATCTCAACGGCGCGCTCGTCGCCACCAGCGCGACCTTCACCCGCACGCCCGCCGATCTCGGTGTCACGAGCGCAAACTACCTCGGCAAATCTTCGTCGGTTTCCGATCCCGCCTTCGACGGCGTGCTCGACGAGTTTCAACTCTACCAGGGCGCGCTCACCGCCGCCGACGTCGCCTTGCTCGCGACTCCACCGGCCACGCCGACCAATCTCACCACGACCGCGACCAACGCCAAGGTCGTCCTGAACTGGAACGCGGTCTCCGGCGCCTCGAGCTACACGATCGTGCGCGTCACCACGTCCACCGGCGTTTCCTCCGTGCTCGGGACCGTCACCGGCACCTCGTTCACCGACACGAGCGTCGTCAACGGCACACGCTACTCCTACATCGTGACCGCCGGCAACGGGGTCGCCGAGAGCTCCGCCTCCGCGCCGATCTCCGCGCTGCCCAGCCCCGTCGTCGCGCATCTGCGCTTCAACGACGGCGCCGGCACCGGCGTCGTCGACTCCACCGGCCGCGGTTGGAACGGCACGCTGAGCGGCTCCGCCGTCTGGGCCGGCGGCTCCGGCGCCCGCCTCGGCTCGGCGCTTCGTCTCACCGGCGGCCACGTCGCCCTGCCCTCCGGAATCGTCTCCGGACTCGACGACTGCACCGTCGCCTTCTGGGTGAAACTCGACTCGGTCGCGACCTGGGCCCGCGTCTTCGATTTCAACAACGGCACCACGACGAGCAGCATGTATTTCGTTCCCCGCACCTCGGGCTCGCGCGTGCGCTTCGGCCTCAACGGCCAGCTCCTCGAGGCTCCCGCCGAGGTGCAGTTCACCGCCGGCGCCTGGACCCACGTCGCCATCACCCTCGCGGGCGACACCGCCACGATGTATCTCAACGGCGCCGCCGTCGCCACGAGCACCACCTTTACCAACAACCCTTCCGGTCTCGGCGCGACGCCCAACAACTACCTCGGCAAATCCGCATCCTCGGCCGACGCCAACCTCGCCGGCACGCTAGACGAATTCGTGATCTACGAGACCGCGCTCAACGCGTCCGACATCGCCGCCCTCGCCTCCGTGCCCGTGGCGCCGCCGGGCTTCTCCGCCGGCACCGCCGCGGCGGATGCCACCGTTTCACTTGGTTGGACCGCCTTCCCCGGCGCCGCCGGCTATACCGTGCAACGCGCCGCCTCCCTCGGCGGTCCCTACGCCACGCTCGCGACCGTCGACGGCGCCACCTATCGCGACAGCGCCGTCACGCCCGGTGCGACCTACTACTACCGCGTCGCCATCGCGAACGGCGTCGGCGCCGGCGCTGCGTCCAACACCATCTCGGCCACGCCGGTTCTAGGCTACGCCGCGTGGACCGCGGACGCTTTCGCCGGCGCGACAGATGCAAATCTCGTGGGCGCCAGCTCCGACCCCGACGCCGACGGCTTGGCCAACCTGCTCGAATACGCCTTCGGCACCGATCCGCTCGGCGCCGATGCCTCCGCGCGACCCGCGATTTCCGTCGATGGCGCCGGCAACCTGGTCTTCGAGTTCCGCGTCGCCAAAGGCCGCGCCGGAATCGGCTTCGCCGTCGAGACATCGACCGGCCTCGCCACCTGGACCGACACCGGCCTCACGCCGGAGCTTGTCGCCGACGAGGGAGATTACCAACGCCTGCGAGTCCGCATCTCGATCGCCGGCTCGCCTCGCCTCTTCGTCCGCCTACGCGTGACCGCGCAATAAGGCCAGTCCTCGGACATTCGTTCACCTCCGCGTCCCCCGGCCATCTTTCCCTCCCCTATGCACAAACCCGCCGCCCTCGTCGCCTTGCTCGTGTTCGCCGTCTCCGCCTTTGCGCAGGACGGCACCATCTATCCGCTCGAAACGCCCGCCGAGCCCAACGCCATCCCGCTCAACACCGGCGGTGTCGAGGGGCAAACCGCGCCCGAGAGCTGGTTCCGCCAGTGGGGCGAGCCGATGGCGCGCAATATCTCCGCCGCCACGCTCACGCCCTTCCTGCCCGATCCGGCCAAGGCCAACGGCGCCGCGGTCCTTGTCGCGCCCGGCGGCGGCTTCCGCTGGCTCTCGATGAACAACGAAGGATGGAAAGTCGCCAAGGCCCTCGCCGACCGCGGCGTCGCCGCCTTCGTGCTCAAATACCGCCTCCAGCCGACCGGTGAAACCATCGAGGACCTCCAGCGCGCGATGAACGGCAGCTTTTCCGCCGCGGCCGGCAAATCCGACACCCCGGCCGGCGAATCGCGGCCACGTCCGCCGGGCTTCGATTTGTCCAACCAGCTCGCGGACGCCGAGGCGGCCTACGCCTTGATTCTCAGCCGGGCCGCCGAGTGGCACGTCGACACCAAGCGGCTCGGCATGATCGGCTTTTCGGCCGGCGCCGGCCTGACCATGCACAGCACGCTCCACTCGAAGACGATGAAGCTCGCCTTCATCGGCCCCATCTACGGCGGCATGGGCCCGGTCGAGGTGCCGAAGAACGCCCCGCCGATGTTCGCCGCCATCGCCAGCGACGACTTCCTCTTCCGCGGCCAGTTTGGGTTGATCAAGTCCTGGTTCGACGCCGGCGTGCCGGTCGAATTTCACCTCTACCAAAACGGCGGGCATGGCTTCGGTCTCGGGTATCCCGGCCGGACGAGCAATCGCTGGTTCGACGCCTTCATGCACTGGCTCGACGTGAACGGTTTCCTCGCCCCCAAGCCGACGGAGTGAATCCCTGATTTGGATCGTTCGAACCCTCGTCAAGAGCCCCCGCTTTCCGTCTCCTCGCCCCCGCGCCACGCATGAAGATCCCGTTTTTCCCTTTGCTCGCCGCGCTCCTAGCGTCGCAAGCCCAGGCCGCCGATCCAATCGTTCAGACAAAGTTCACCGCCGATCCCGCCCCGCTCGTGCACGACGGCGTGGTCTACCTCTACACCAGCCACGACGAGGACGACGCCCCGCCCGGTCCGGGGCGTTTCAAGATG
>CBIHRE010000620.1:0-3294 GCA_966212385.1 uncultured Akkermansia sp.
TGGCCTCGCGGATCAACTCGGCGCCGCCGGAGACGACGACGGATTATCGCGACTACATCGCGCAGTTTCCGAAGCCGCTGGTCAGCCACGAGATCGGCCAGTGGTGCGTGTATCCGAACCTCGCCGAGATCGAGAAATACACCGGTTACCTGAAGGCGAAGAACTTTGAGATATTCCGGGACCGTCTCGCGGCCTCGGGGCTGCTGGAGCTGGCGCCGCAGTTTTTGCACGCGTCGGGAAAACTCCAGGCGCTCTGCTACAAGGAGGACATCGAGGCGGCGTTGCGCACGCCGGAGATGGCGGGCTTTCACCTGCTCGATCTGCACGATTTCCCGGGGCAGGGCACGGCGTTGGTCGGCGTGCTCGATCCGTTCTGGGACGAGAAGGGCTACATCACGCCTGCGGAGTATCGGCGCTTCTGCGCGGAGACGGTTCCGCTGGCTCGTCTGGCGAAGCGCGTTTTCACCACGGCGGAGAGCATCGTGGCTGACGTCGACCTCGCGCATTGGGGAGCGGCGGCGCTGACGGACGCGGTCGTGTCGTGGCGTTTGTTCGCAGGTGCGGAGGAACGCGTGTTGGCGAGCGGGCGGATCGGGCCGGTGACGGTGCCGGTCGGCGGACCGGCGCGCGTCGGTCGCGTGGAGATTTCGCTCGCGGAATATGCGGCGGTCGCTCCGGCGAAGCTGCGATTGGAAATCGCGGTGGAAGGAACGCCCTTCGCGAACGACTGGGATTTGTGGGCGTATCCGGCGGAGGTCGCTGCGAAAGCGGTGGCGGTGCCCGCGGGCGTGACGCTGGCGCGTGAGCTGGACGAAGCGACGTTCGCGGCGCTCGCGGGCGGCGCGACGGTGGTGGCGGCGGTGCCGGGATCGGCGGCGAAGGGCGGGGTGCAGCTCGGGTTCTCGAGCATCTTCTGGAACACCTCGTGGACGAACGGGCAGGCGCCGCACACGCTGGGCGTGCTGTGCGATCCGGGGCATCCGGCGCTGACGGGGTTTCCGACGGAGGCGTGGAGCAACTGGCAGTGGTCGTATCCGATCCGGCGCGGCGGCGCGCTGGTGCTGACGGGGCTGCCGCGCGAGCTGAAGCCGATCGTGCGCGTGATCGACGACTGGTTCACGGGGCGCTCGCTGGCATTCGCGATCGAGGCGCGGGTGGGGCGCGGGCGGCTGTTGCTCGTGGCGGCGGATCTGGCGGGCGCGGACGATCCGGTGTGCCGGCAGTTGCTGGCGAGTTTGCTGGGCTACGCGGCTTCGCCGGACTTCGCGCCGGTGGCCGAGCTGACGCGGGCGCAGTTGGCGGGGCTGGTGAGCGAGTGAGTCTTGGCCGAGTCAGTCGATGTGGATGACTGGGACCGTGACGGAGCCCGGCTCTTTCGTGGAGAAGGGGCCGTAGTTGCCGTTGTTGGGGTCGAACTCGATCGGCGTTCCCGCCTCGAGCGAGCGCAGCCAGCCCATGCCTCCGCGCTCGAAGTAGAGGGCTGCGGCGTCTTTGCCGAGGGTCTTTTCCAGCGAAGCGCGCGTGTCGGCGGCGAGGCGCGAGAGGGCCGCCTTGCGTTCCTCGGGGGAGAGCCGCGAGTCGGTGGCGATACGGCGCGAAGTTTCGGCGACGGGCCCGCGCATCGCATAGATGCGATCGGCGGTGTCTTCGGGCAGCCCGAGCCGGGCGGCGGCGGCCTGGGCGAGGGTGAAGTCGCCGCTTTGGCGTCGCAGGGCCTCGGCGTGGCGTTCTTCGCCCACGATGGCGCGAATCGCCGCGTCGAGGGCCTGTTCCGCCTCCTGGCGAGCTTTCCAGTCGCGCTCCTCACCTGGCTCGGGGGGGACGGAGTGCGGGATGGGGTCGGAGAAAGCCTCGTCGAAGGTTTTTTGGAGCGCGTAGATGCGGCGATACTCCTCCTCGGTGGCGCGGTAGCGGGTGGCCTGCTCGCGGGCGCGGTCGGCGGTGGGCGAGGAGCGCAGCTCCCACTCGGCGCGTTCCTCGGGGGTTAGCAGCGCGGCGATGTCTCGCGCCTGTTCTTCCTTGAGGAGCCGAAGTTTTTCTTGGTCCTCCGGAAGCTGGAAATTCCCGCTGCGGGCATGGATCTCCTGCTCGAGTTCCTGGTAGTCGCGTTCGATGCGGAGGAGCGCCTCCGCTTTTTTCTGGGGCAGGCCGGAGAAGCGACGGGCGAGCCAGCCGTTGTCGGGATCTTCGAGATCGAGGCGGATGATGTCCTCGCCCAGCAGTTCGGCGAGTTCGGCGTTGAACTGCTTGGTCATCGCGAGGCTGTCTTCCTGCCGGCGTTTGGCGGCGCTGCCGGCGGGATGATACTCCTCCATCGCGGGCTCTCGCCACCATTCGCGGCGCATGAGTTCGCTGTAGGGAAATACGGTGTAACGGAAGTGTTGATCGTAACGGCGGGTGAGCGCGGCTTGGAGGAGATCGCGGCGGAGTTTGCGTTCGACGCCAGCCGCGTCGAGGAGGTCGCGAAATTCCTTGAGCGTAGGCGCGGAGAGCGCGCGGGAAAACGCGGCGGCCAACTCCGGTGAAACGGCGGATTCTCCGGATGTCGCGGATGCGGCCTCGGATTGGCGCGGGGAAGACGCGGAAGTCGATGGCGCGGTGGGCCCGGCGGCCTGGCCCGCTCGCGATGCGCGGAGGAGGAACGCGGCGTTGCCGGCGAGGGAAACGGCGAGCAGGGCGGCGAGGGCGATCGCGATGCGAGGGGCGGCGGGAGTGTTCAAGGCGAGGCTTCGAGAGCCTCAAGGACCGTGCCGGGGGTCAAAAGTTCGGGCAATACCTTCGGTTCGGAGCGACCGGGCAGGTAGAGCAGGTTGAAGGGCACGGCGGCGCGTTTCCAACGGGCGAGCTCGGCGGTGATCTTCGGGTCGCGGTTGGTCCAGTCGCCGCGGAGGGTGGCGACTTTTTTGCCGCGGAAGGTTTTCAGGACTTCACCGGAGCCGGGGCCGTGGAAAACGGCTTTTTTGTTGGTCTGGCAGGTGAAGCACCAGCGGGCGGTGAAATCGACGTAGATGGGGCGGCCTTCTTTTTGCAGCGCGGCGACGCGCTCGGCGCTCCAAGGCTCCCAGACGATGTCGGTGGGCGCGGCGGCGCGGGGCCAGCCGTAGACGAGGGCGCCGGCCGCGAGAAGGAGCGAAAAGACGAAGGTTTTGCGGCGGGGCTTGCGCGCTTCGGCGGCGGTGGCGCGGCCGTAGAGCCAGAGGGCGAAGGCAATGCCGGAGAGGGCGAGGAGGGCGGATTGCAGGCCGTCGGCGTCGAGTTGGCCGGCGAGAATCCACACGAGAAGCGCGACGGTCG
>CBIHRE010000621.1:0-3294 GCA_966212385.1 uncultured Akkermansia sp.
CCGCCGGATGAGTCGCTGAATGCGGTCGACTGACATGGATTGGGGCATTTGCGCGGTTGCGGTGCTATTGGGAAAGGGCCGGGCGCCAATCTTGGTTGCGGCCGATCGGCGTGCTCATGTTCGAACCTCTATTGGCCCGCCCCCCTTGGGCCCGGACTTCTTCTTTTCGAACGCGGATCTTTTTCGCGACCACCAAAGAAGGGACGGCAGCCAGAGCACGAGACCGCCGAGCAGGTAGACCAACGAGAATGCCAAGGACCGATAATCCGCGGCGAAATACAGGGCGGTGAAGAACCAGTTCCCGAAATAAGCGGAAAAAAGATAGAAAATTACCCAGCCGAGATACCACATCCAGAGCCTGCGGTGGAGAAGTCCGATCGAAACGATGGCGCAGAAAAGGGCAAAGCCGAGGAGGTAGGGCGTCATGAGGTTCCGCGCTCGCATACCAAGCGAGGATCGTGCCGACAGGGAAGACCGAATGGGAGACAAACGCGGGGCAAACAGGGCATGGCCGCTTTGGCGCAACCGCGGAAGGCAGGGGGCACGGCCGCCGGGGGCGCCGCGTCGGAGCGGCGATTCCCTTCTGAAATTCCCCGCGGGCACGCTCTACATCAAGCCGCCGAAACGCGGTTCCGGTTGCTCCTAGGAGGGTCGGTCGGGCGGCGGTGGCCGGTTTCCCGATCGCTACCGGAGATGTTGCTGAGAACGGCGTTTGTGCTCGGCGTTTTTGGCGCGTTGTTGTTTTGCGGATACGCGCTTGAAGGCCGGCGGCGTGTCGCGCAGCGCGAGCACAGCAGGTCAGGGCATCTCTTTTTCCTCGGCGTCGGCCCAATACCAAACAACCACGACACCGTCGTTTTCATCTTCGGAGTGCGAGATCGTTATCAAGCGCTCCCTGCCGATAGACGACGCGAATTCGGCTGCTTGGCTCAAAAGCGAGTCCCAGGAAGTGAAAAGTGCCGCGAAAGTGGCGATAGCGCGCCACCGCTCGTTTGCGGGGCATTCCCGCACCACGCGGGTCTTCGACGACGTCGGGTGACGTAGGCGCGGAAAATTCGGTCCCGCATTTCCAGCAGGAGTCGAATTGGGCTTCACTCGTTTCTCCTCATTTTGGGCAGCGATTCATGGCGTTTGGATTGGTTGGCGCGCCCCTCGGCTTGGAGTGCCGCGGACAGACACAGCCTAAAGTCGACATAGACCGTGCGAAGCACCTACGCCTCGTTGCCGTGAACGCGAAGAACCACTATCTGGAGTCGGTGACGCTGCGCCGCGATGCCGTGGCCGACTGGTCGGCGTTTCCGTTTTGCGTGCCCGCGCTGCGGCGTTTCGAAGGGCTGGAGCTGCATCCCAAGGTGACTTTCTTCGTCGGGGAAAACGGAACGGGAAAATCCACTCTGCTCGAGGCCGTGGCGGAAAAGTTGGGTTTCCGCGCCTCCGGCGGCAGCCGCGTGGGGAGTTTGGTGGCGCCCGCTTACGAGTCCGCGCTGGCTCCGCTGCTTCGGATCGCCCGCACGCCCAATCGCCCTCTCGATGGGTTCTTCCTACGTGCCGAGAGCTTTCACAATTGGGCGACAGAATTGGACGAGTTGGAGGCGACGCCGTTCTGCGGTGGGGTGCTCGCGAGCTATGGTGGGAAGAGTCTGCACGCGCAGTCGCACGGGGAGTCGTTTCTCAATCTGCTCACGCAACGGCTGAACGGGCATGGGATCTACCTGTTCGACGAGCCTGAGGCCGCGCTTTCACCCCAGCGTCAACTGGCGATGCTCGTCCGCCTGCATGATCTGACGCGGGAGTTTTCCCAGTTCATCATCGCCACGCATTCGCCGCTGCTGATGGCCTTCCCCGACGCGTGGATCTACCATTTCGACGCCGAGGGCGTTCGGCGCGTGGCTTTCGAGGACACCGAACACTACCGCGTCACGCGGGCGTTCATGATGGATCACCGAGGCATGGTCCGGAAACTTTTGGAGTCGGACGAGCAGCCCTTGGCTTAATCCGGTTGGCTCGGCCTCGGCCTTCCGCGAGTCACCGCAATCGATCACGCCAATAGTCGGGATGGCGTTTTACGTGTGCGATGGCGACCACATGGAGCCGATCCGCGCGCTCAGCGAAGATCACCGCATAGGGGAAGCGCCGGGCTCGGTGGCGTCGGGTGCCGTGCCGCCACGGCCCATGTCGTCTTGGCGCGGCCTCGATCTCCCGGACCAAGCGGCGAATCTCCTGATAAAAGCGATTCCCGACGTCGTGTGCCTTGTCCGCGTAGTATTCGACAGCCGCCAGAAACTCGGCCTCGGCGTCCGGGTGAAATATCGCGGGTTTCTTCACCGCCGGGCGAGCGCGCGGCGGGCGCGATCAAAGACCTGCGAGGCGGGAATGCCTTGCACGCGGCCGCTATCCAAGTCGTCGAGGCGGCTCTTCACGGTGTCTGCCCAAGCTCCCTCGACGCCGGGGGCGAAGCCGGTCGGCCATAGCCGCGCGTTGAGTCGCTCGGCGACTTCCTGGCGGGCTTTGCGAGGCAGGCGGAGGATCTCGGCCTCGATCTGTTCAACGGTCGGCGTGCTCATGTGCATGGATGGTGGCGAAGCTGCGTTTGCTGGCAACTGCGGGCAGTCGGGCGGATCAGGCTTTTCGGGGCGCAATCACCCGGACGCGCTCCGATTCCGTTGTCTGGAGCGCGTTGCCCGGCGTGGCGGGCTTTTGGGGGCGGCGGCAGAGGGCGAGGCGGACTTGGGAAAGATCGAGCGAGGTGTGGTATTTTTGAATGACGGAGAAGCCGTTCGGCCTGCGTCATCTAGAGCTGGGGATTGAGTTCGCGATTCACCCGCGCGGCTATCGCGAGCGGTGTTTGAGCTCCACAAGGCAGCATATCGCGGTTCCCGCGTCGCGCGTGGTGCAGACGAGGGGGACCTCGTAAATCAACAATTCTCGGCCCGACCCATCGGCTCGGCGTTTGCGGCCAAGGAACCCCGTGGATCACGCGGCATGAGCCAGCTCAGACGCGGGGCGGATCTTCGCCGTGAGCTGCTTCCGTTTCTTGGCCAAGGCGCGGAAGTCGCACTCCACTTGGAGACCGTGCCAGAACTCCGCCGATTGGCCAAAGAAGGCGCCAAAGCGGATCGACATCGCGGGAGTGATCGCCCGCTTGCCGAGCACGATTTCGTTGATCGCGCGTGGAGCCACGCCGATGGCGCGTGCCATCGCGTTTTGGGAGATGCCCATGGGCTTAAGGTAGTCCTCGAGCAGGATCTCGCCGGTGATCCGGCTGGTGCGTCCGCCCACCACGGGATCGTCGGC
>CBIHRE010000622.1:0-3294 GCA_966212385.1 uncultured Akkermansia sp.
CGCGAAGCGGTGCCCGGAGGGCAGCCAATCCCTCCCCTTCCGCCAGCCTGCGCGCAGGAGGTTTTGGCCGGCGGGCCGTCTGCACCGCACGCCGACGCATCGAGGGATGAGAACCCCGGGGTTCGACGGAGTGGAGCGAAGCGGAACGGAGGTGGGCCGCGCGGAGCGCGCCGCGAAGCGGTGCCCGGAGGGCAGCCAATCCCTCCCCTTCCGCCAGCCTGCGCGCGATGTGGCCACGCGTCCGGCGGGCGGCGGTCAGTCTTTTTTCCGGCCGAAGAAAAAGAAGAAGTAGGCGGAGAGCGCGACGAGGAGGACGAGCCACCAGAAGTAGCGCAGCTCACGGGCGGCCAGCTCGACAAAGGCGAGCACCCGCGGGAAGAGCAGGCAAAGCGCGACGATCACGACGACCGCGATCAGAGCCGTCAGAACGCGGAAGAGGCGCGGGGCTCGCGCCGGGAGCGGCGTCACGTTTTTGGGCGGGGGTTTCACGCGGAGAGGGATGGGCTTGCTACGGATCGAAAGCGCAGGCGGCGGTTGGGTTTCAGCGTTTGCCGGCGCCGGTGCCCGAGCCGGCGGCGGGCGCGGGGCTGGGAAGCTGGTTCAGCGGCAGGATGAAATTCGTGCCCGCTCCGTCGCCGCCGGCGTTGCCTCCGCCCACGACGAGCGGGGAGCGGCCGTCCCATTTTTCCACGATCTGGAGTTGGATCAGCCCGGGCGTGTCGCGAAGCGCTTCGCCGCGGATGCGGATGGCCTCGGCCTCGCCCTTGGCCTTGATGATGGCGGTGTCGGCCTCGATCTGGGCTTTTTGCTGGGTGAAACGCGCTTTCGCGGCCTCCTGCTCCTGCACCATCTTGGACTCGATGGCCGCCTCGAGTTCGCGCGAGAGGGTGATGTTTTCGAGGACGATGTCCTCGACGACGAGGAGCTGGTCGATCTTCTCGCGAGTCGAGGCGAGGGTGCGGGTTTTGATCTCTTCGCGTTTTTTCACGATCTGCTCGGCGCTTTGCAGGGCCGTGACCTCCTTCAGGGCTTCCTGCACGCGCGGCGCGACGAGGCTGTCGAAGGGCTCGCCGGCGTAGTCCTGGTAGATCTTCACGACGGAGGCTTCGGGGATGCGGTAAAGGACGCGGAGGCGCATGTTCACCTGCTGGAGGTCGGAGGAGTAGCACTCGGCGGGGAGTTCGCGCGTCTGCTGGCGCACGAGGACGGGTTGCACGTGCGAGATGAAAGGGCTCTTGGTGCCGAAGCCCTCGGGCAGGGCGGCGGGGGAGACTTTGCCGAGGGTCACGAGGACGCCCCGCGTGCCGGGCTCCACGACGTAGGTGGCCTGGGAGGCGGCGACGACGAGCGCGAGGATGAGGATGACGCTTCCGATCAGCTTGCCCAAGGTGGAGGGTTGCATGGCGGGGAGGATTCGTCCGCGGGTCTTCGCGGCAAGCGCATCCGGCGCGCTCGCGTGCATGGCGGTTGCGACGAGGAAACGAGGCTTGGGCTTGCGCCAGGGGCGTCGACGCCACGGACTGGGTGGAGGCGCAAGCCGTTAACATGTCGAATCCTCCAACGCACCTGCTGGTCGATGGCTCGAACATCCTCCACGCCTGGCCCGACACCCGGGCCTTGGTGCGGCGCGACCGCGAGGCGGCGAAGGCCCTGCTGCTGCGTCGGGTCGCGGTGTTGCACGATTTCGCCGGCTGGCGGGTGACGGTGGTCTTCGACGGGCGGGGCGAGAGCCTGAACGTGGAGGCGATCGGCGACGCGACGGATTTCGCCTGCGTGCACACGCCGGCGGGGGCCACCTCGGACGACGTGATCGAGCAGCTCGTCGGGCGCGCCGCGGCTCCGGCGGCCTGTCTGGTGGCGACCGCGGACCAGGCGGAACGCTCGACGGTGGAGGCGGCGGGCGCGGCCTGGTGTTCGCCGGAGGAGCTCGCCGCGCGTATAGATTCTATGAATACACAGGGCGGCCGGCGGGTGGCGCGCGGCAACGCCGAGACCGACCGCGCCTGGCGCGGCGAGGGGCGGTCGCGCGGGGCGGAGGGGGGAGCCGCGGGATGAACGAATATGCGGAGGGGAATCGCGACGGCGGCGAGGCGGCCGAGCGCGCGATGGTTTTCGAGGAGATCACGGGGCTGCACGGGGCCTTCGTGTTTCCGGAGCGCTTGCTTCAGCAGATCTGGCTGCGGGGCGATTTCAACGCGCGCGGGCTGCGGCTGCGCGACGGGCGGGCGCTGCGGATAATCCGTCGCGGACGCTGGAACAGGTTGCCGGGCCCGGATTTTTTCGACGCGGAGTTTCGGGTCGGGGAGGGCGCGGTGGCTGAAACCTGGCGCGGGGATGTGGAGTTGCACCTGCGCGCGGGAGATTGGGATCAGCACGGGCACGCCTCCGATCCGGCTTACGACCGGGTGGTGTTGCATGTGGTTCTGTTTCCTGCGCCGCGCGAGTGGACCGGTGGCGCGGGCGGCCGGCGCATTCCGATCCTCGAGCTGTTGCCATTGCTCGAAAAGGATCTGGAGGCCTACGCGGAGGAGGCGGCGGTGGAGGAGCTGGCCGGACGGCCTTACAGTCAATTACGGGCGGCGCTGGCCGGCACCCCGCCTGAAGCTTTGGCGGGGGAAGTGGAGCGGCACGCCGCGAGGCGGTGGGCCAACAAGGTCGCGCTCGCGCGGCGCCGGATCGAGGCCTCGGGATGGGAGCAGGCCTGCCATCAATCGGCCTTGGAGGTGCTCGGCTATGCGCGAAACCGCGCGCCGATGCTGGCGGTGGCGGAGCGTTGGCCGCTTGAGGCTTGGCGCGGCGGCATCGTGTTCGCCGAGTCGGCTTGGCAAGGCGAGGAGTCGGCTTGGTTGCGTGCGGGTGTCCGGCCAGCCAACCAGCCGCGCGTGCGGCTCGCCCAATACGCGACATGGATCAAAGCGCTGCCTAACTGGCCGGAGCGTCTGGCCGAACTCGGCGCGGAATTGGCGTGTGCGACGGAACACGATGCAGGCTCGGCCCGTCCGGGCCTGGGCCTCCGTGAGCGGCGACGGCGGGGCCGCTTGGGGGCTTGGCGAAAGCGATTGGCGAAAGAGGTGGCGGCGGAGTGCGTCGGCGGCACGCGTTTCGACACCATGGTTTGCGACGCGTGGTTGCCCTTGTTGGCGGCCTTGCGCGGGCGTCCCGATGAAAGGGACGGGGAAGCCGCGGTTTTGGAAAAGTGGTGGCGAGATTGGACGCCCGGAGACGCGCCGACGGAGCTCCTGCGCCTGTCCCGCGAGTTTGGCGTCGGCGAGGCGGCCGGCGGCGAGCCGCTGA
>CBIHRE010000623.1:0-3292 GCA_966212385.1 uncultured Akkermansia sp.
GTTGGCCGTCACGGTCTTCTTGAATTTTCCGTGCTCGTTTAAAAAAGACACCGCAGCGTCCATCGCCTCCACGATCCCGCGCCGGCGAACCTCCGGCCACTTTTCCGAGCCCTTGGAAAGCTGGTAGGTCAGCGGCCCCTTCAGAAAAGGCGCCCGGCGTTTCGCCTCCGCCTCGGCTTTTTTCTCCGCGTCGCTGCGAGCCTTCGGAAGTGGCGTCATCGGGGCCGCAGGCGTCTCCGCCGCCTTCGCCTTGCCCTGCTCGACCGCCCAGGCGCGATCCTCCTCCGACAAGCTCTCCAACGGGATAACGAAGATCTGACCGTCCTCCCGCTTCACGCGCACCGCCGTTTCCTCCGTCGCAAGCCACTCGCCGCGCAGGGTCCGCCCGTCCGACGCCGTCCACACCCGCGCTTCGCCCCGCAGGTTCACGCTCGCCGAAAAGAGAACCACGCCAAATCCGACAACGACCCGGGAAACCTTGGTGAACCACATGGGGGAAATCACAGCAGAACCGCGGCCGCGGTGAAACCCTTTCGACGCCGAAACGAGCCGTGGTTGCCCCGATTCATCCCAAGCTTCTGCCGCATCGTATCATCCTCTCGGCATTGCATCTGCGCGTCCGAGTCCCCAATCGTCCCGCACCCCATGAAAACCCGCTCCTTCGCACGGACCGCCTTCCCCGCCTCAGAAATCGGCCTTGGCTGCTGGCAACTCGGAGGCGCCGACTGGGGCGCCGTCGACGACGACTCCGCCCTCGCGATCCTCCGCGCGGCGGCCGACTCCGGCGTCAATTTCTTCGACACCGCCGACGTCTACGGGGCCGGCCGCAGCGAGACGCTCGTCGGCCGCTTCCTCCGCGAATCCCGTCGCCGGGACATCTTTGTCGCGACCAAACTCGGTCGCACCGCCGCGCTCTACCCCGACGGCTACACCGAAGCCAGCTTGCGCGCCGCCACCGAGGATTCCTTGCGCCGCCTCGGCGTCGAAACGCTCGACCTCACTCAACTCCATTGCATCCCCGTCGAGGTTCTCCGCCGCGGCGAGGTCTTCGAGTGGCTCCGCCGCCTCCGCGCCGAGGGCAAGATCCGCGCCTTCGGTGCCAGCGTCGAATCCGTGGACGAAGGCCTGCTTTGCCTCGCCCAGGAAGGCCTCGCGTCGCTTCAGGTGATTTTCAACGTCTTCCGCCAAAAACCCGCCGAGCAACTCCTCCCCCGGGCGCAGGCCAAAGGCGTCGCCATCATCGTCCGCCTGCCCCTCGCCAGCGGCGTGCTCTCCGGACGCTTCTCCCGATCCACCACCTTTGCCGCGAGCGATCATCGCCACTACAACCGCGACGGCGCCGCCTTCAACGTCGGCGAAACCTTCGCCGGCATCCCCTTCGAAAAAGCCGTCGAGCTCGCCGAAGCGCTGAAAGCCTTCGCCCCCGCCGGCTGGACCCTCGCGCAACTGGCGCAGCGCTGGATCCTCGACCACAGCGCCGTCACCACCGTCATCACCGGCGCCAGCCGCCTGTCCCAGGTCGCCGACAACGCCGCGGTGTCCGACCTGCCCCGCCTGCCCCCCGATCTGCACATGCGCCTCGCCGAGTTTTACCGCGCCGAGGTCCACGCGCATATCCGCGGCCCCTACTAAGAGCGAGACGGCTCCGTCCGAAACTTGCCGAGCCGCCGAAGCCCTCCGACATGCGCGATCCCGATCTCGCCGCTCGTCTCGCCGCCTTTTCCATCGACGAAGGCGCGCCCACCCTGACCTTCACCGCCCGCCTCGCCAGGGAAAACCGTTGGTCGCTTCCTCGCGCCGGCCGCGTGGTGGAGGAGTATCTCCGCTTCATTTACCTCGCCTCCGTCTCCTCCGAAACCGTCACGCCATCCGTCGCCGTCGACCAAGCCTGGCATCTGCATCTCTGCTACACCCGGTCCTACTGGCACCGGCTCTGTCGGGATCTTCTCGGCCGCGAATTGCACCACGGCCCCACCCGCGGAGGCTCGGCCGAAAATCTCCGTTACCGGGAGTGCTATGAACGCACGCTCCGTCTCTACATGGAAGAGTTCGGCGCCGCCCCGCCAGCCGACATCTGGCCATCCGCCAAACTGCGTTTCTCTCCCGGCGCCTCGTCGATCGCCGTCACACCCTCCGAGCACCTCATCGTCTCCAAGGCCGCCCTCCGCCGAGCTTTCGCGCTCCTCGCCATCGCTCCCGCCACCGCCCTAGGCCTTGGGGCACTGACGCGAGCTTACGACGCCACCTTCGCCTTCGGCTTTCTCTTCTGCGGGCTCGTCCTCTTCGGACTGTGGCTGCTCTTTCGCGTTCTTCGCCATGCGTCCCGAGGCAAGCGCCACACCTCCGACAACGGCTGCGCGGTCTCCAGCTGCGGAACCAGCTCAAGCAGCTCCTGCGGCGCATCCTCCTCGAACGACGGCCATTCCCACCATTCCGGCGACTCCGGCCACTCCTCCGCGGATTCCGGCGGCGGCGACTCAGGCGGTCATTCCGGCTGCGGGAGCGGCTGCGGCGGAGGTGGATGCGGAGGAGGCGGCGGGGACTGATACCAGTTGGGCTTCTCTCTCATTCATCCGAGACGTAAATCGCGAATGAGGATGATAGTTTTTGAATCAAAACGACCGATTCGCACCGTGTCGCCTAGACAAAGCGGACTCGTATTCAAACGCCGGCCGGATACCGGCGAATATTGATTCGCTGCAGCGCCTAATCAGGCGTCGGGTCCATGTCCTTCCAGTGTCAGCGGCTCGAAATACATTCGGGGCGGCAGGATACTTATGACGTGCCGCGCCTCAAAATCGATAATCTCATCACTGCGGATGAACTCGATGTTCGTAGGGTTGTTGTCGAGGACTCCTCGATAGCCCGTAGCCGTCACCTCCGTAATGCGCACCCACATGCGCTCGACCTGAGGGTCGCGATTGACCGGAAAGTGAAGCATCAACTTGGCCCACTCTCCGACGTCGATGTGCCGCCGATTCCACTCATCCGGAAGCTCGAATGTCTTTGGATGCTGCTTCTGAAACTCGACAGCGTCAATGAGCCGGAACTTGGGGGCGAAGTCCTGCATGTGCGAAGAGGTTTAACGCTCCCAAGTTCGGCGACCGTATGGCACAGCGCAGCGGCACGGTAGATGGGAAGACAATGGCGAAGCAGCCGTCGTGACGTGCGGACAATGTGTCGAGGCACAACGATTAGGCGTTACGGTCATTTGGCGACGGATGCAGTGAGTAGAATGAAATGATGCCGTCAGCGGATGCGACACCAGAGTAGTCGCGAGTGAAGCCGCGCA
>CBIHRE010000624.1:0-3289 GCA_966212385.1 uncultured Akkermansia sp.
GGCCCAGCGTTGGAGGGAGATGGAGAGGGCTTGGGTGCGGTCGGCGCCGGCGGGGAGTTTTTGCGCGAAGTCGGCGAAGCGTTGCGGGTCGAAGTCGGAGCGGCCCTCGATGAGGCCTTTGAGGGCGGATTCGCGGATGGCGGGGTCGGCGATGGTGGCGAGTTGGGCGAAGGCGCGATCCGGGTCGTGCTGGGCCCATTGGTAGAAGGCGGAATCGAGGAGGAAGGACTGGCGGTCGACCATGGTGGCGGAGGTGGCGAAGCGCATGGCGGCGTCGAAGTCGCCGGCGCGTTCGACGAGGGCGTTGATGAGCATGTGGCCGTAGAAGCCGGCGGGCTCGGGATCGGCGGCGCAGAGGCGGAGGCCGACGCGCAGGGCCTCGGCGGGCTGGGCGGTGGCGCCGGCGAGGACGGCGGAGACGCATTTCATGCGCTCGCCAAGGACGGTTTGCTGCATGGCCCAGTCGGCGGCGGCGTCGGGCGCGACGGAGGCCCAGCCGCGAAGGGCGGCGTCGCGGAGGGCGTCGCGGGCGAGCCAGTTGGCCTCGGTGTCGGCGAGGGCGAGGGCGCGTTGCGGGTCGGTGCGGGCGAGTTCCTCGAGGAGGGCTTGGCGGGCGCGGGCGCGCGCGGCGCTGTCGGGGCCGGTGGAGAGGTCGCGCCAGCGGGTGTCCCAGGCGGAGGCGGAAGTGGGCGCAGGGGTCGCGGTGGCGCGGGGCGGGGAGGGGTTGGAAATGGCGGCGGCGGAAGACGGGGCGGCGTGGAGAGCGAGGAAGGCGCGGGCGGCGGCGAAGCCAATCAGCGCGGCGGTAAGCGCGAAGCAGGCGGCGGCGGGCGTGGACCAGGCGGACGGGGTGGCGGCGGAGTTCATGCGATGGCTTAGGGGGCTCCGGTCGGGTGCATGTCGGCGAGGATGGCGGCGAGCGCGGCGCGGTCGGAGGAGGCGGCGGTGTCGAGGTAGGCGCGGGCGGCGCGCGGATCGCGGGCGGCCCACTGGCCGAAGACGGAGCGCAGGGTTTCGGCGCGTTTGGCGGGGTCGGTGATGTCGGCGGCGAGCGCGAGGGCGGCGGAGGGGCGGGAGGTGAGGAAGGATTGCTGATTGGCGAGGGCGGCGAGGCCGGCGTCGAACTCGGGGCCGGTGTCGTTTTGTTGGATCCACGCGGCGGCTTGGTCGGGGTGGCGCTCTAGCCAGAGCGGGAGGGACTCGGCGAGGGCTTGGCTGCGCTCGGCGCCGGGTGGGAGGGTGAGCGCGTGTTTGGCGAGTCCGGCGGCGTCGGCCCAAGACCAGCCGGTGATGGCTTGGCTGCGGGCTTGGGCGGCAAGGCGGGGGTCCTCGATCTGGGCGGCGGCGGCGAGGGCGGAGGCGGGGTCATGGCGGGCCCACTCGAAGTAGGCGGATTTGAGGAGGAATGGAAATTTCTCGGGGCCGACCTCGGTGCCGAAGCGGGCGGCCTCGGCGAAGGCGCCGGCGTCGACGAGGGCGGCGATGGCGGCGTGGCCGTAGTCTCCGGCGGGCTCGGGGTCGGAGGCGCAGAGGCGGAGGGCGAGATCGACGGCGGCGGGCGGATTTTCGGCGGCGCCTTGGAGGACGGCGCCGACGACGGCGCGGCGGTCTTCGATGCGGGCGGTCAAGGCCCAGTCGCCGGCGGCGTCGGGGGCGGTGGCGGCCCAGCCGCGGAGGGAGGCGTCGCGCAGGATGTCGCGCAGGCGCCAGTCGGCTTGGGTGCGGGCGAGCTCGAGCGCGCGGGCGGGGTCGGTGCGGGCGAGCTCCTCGAGGAGGGCGGCGAGGGCGCGGGTGCGGGCGGGGGTGCTGGCGAGGGAGAGCGTGGAGTCCCAGCGGTCGGACCACGCGGCGGGGGGCGAGGGGGCGGCGGACTCGGTCGGGGCGGAAGGCGCGGAGGGTGGCGGCGAGGCGAGTTCGCGAGACGCGGCGGCGGGCGTCGAAAGGGCGAGGGCCGCGGTGGCGCGAGGGGAGCGGCGGGCGGGCGAGGTTAACCACGCCAGGCCGCCGCCGAGGAGCGCGGCGGCGAGGGAGAGGCGGGCGACCCGGGCGGAAGACCAGCGGGGCGCGAGGACGCGGGGCGACGTCATCGGCGGACGAGCGGGGCGGGGTGAAGGTGAACCGGGGCGGCGCGCGGGGTAGAACGCGCCGCCCCGGAGGGGTGGACTTCAGGGGTGGACGAGCGCGAGCTGGTGCGCGCGGTCGTGGCCGGGTAGGCCAAACCACGGGCGGCGGGACCCGCCCGTCCACCTGGAGTCCGAAGCGGTCGGGCCGATATCAGTAGGTGAAGGCCTGCGAGGAGCGGCCATACCACCAACCGTTGCTACCGGTGAAGTTCGAGACGTGGATGTTTCGTTGACCGAAACGGGTGGTGGAGGAGTCGGTGCGGCCGACGGCCTCCTTGGTGGTCACGTGCGTGCTGTTGTCGTAGTAGAAGTTGCACGTGAAGGTCGATCCGCCGAGCTGGCGGATGTTTTTCAAGCCATTCGTCTGCGTGTGGTAGTAGAGCGTGATCGAGGTGGCGGCGTTGATCTGGCCGAACTTGTCGGAGGCGTTGACGGCGGAGGCGCCGGAGACCCAGCAGTTGCCGCCGGATTTGACGGTGAACTGGTCTTCGCCGACGTCCTGCCAGGTGACTTCGTTCATGGTGCCGTTGCCGTAGAAGTGGCAGCCGTCGACGCCGGGGGCGGCGAGTTTCACGTTTTTGAGCCAGGAATTGGCGCCGAGTTGGAAGAAGGCTTTTTGGCCTTCGTTCTGGCTGCCGTCGCCCATGCCTTGGGCGACGATGGTGTTGCCGTTGCCGTTGTAGGTGGCGCCGGCCGGGATCACGTAGGTGCTCGTGAAGTAGACGGTGGCGGCGGAGGCCGCGTTGACGAGGAACAGGCCGACGAGGGCCGAGAACGCCGCGAGGGCGCGATGACTACGGGTGGTCATTGTTGGGGGTATTTGTTTTGGAATTTTCCGGCTGCGGGGTTGCGGTCGGAAAAAGGGGTAGGAAGCCGGGGGAGCGGCGAAGCGGGGCGGGGATTCCTTCAAAACAAGTCCGGGGTAAAAGAGCTTTCGGGGCGCATTGTTGCGCAATGATTTGTTAATTAAACGCTAATGGGCTCGGTGTGTGAATTGGCCCACGAATGTAAGCGATTGAAGTAGGTGAGGATGGGCGGGGTCTGTTCCGATGGCTTCGAGGTTAAGGCTTATTGTTTGCAAAGATTATCAATCAAACACCGGATACCAAAAGTGGGTGGGAATCGGGTGGTGTTTCCACGAAGCCAAAGGGCTTTTGATACACAAA
>CBIHRE010000625.1:0-3285 GCA_966212385.1 uncultured Akkermansia sp.
ACCATCCGGGGGCCGTCGCCGGGCTCCATTCGCAAGGAACAGTCGGGAAAGCTCTGCCTGAATTCACGTAGCACCGTCGGCAGCAGATGCTGGCACGTCGTCACGCTGGCGCCCACCCGCAGACGCCCGCGCCCCCAGGTTCCCGCCTCTTCCAACGCCGTGCGGGTGTCGTGCATTTCTCGCAGGATGCGCTCGGCCGAGGGGCGCAACAACTCCCCCGCCTCCGTGAGAAACACCCGCTTGCCCACGCGATCAAACAGCGGGACTCCCACATCCTGCTCCAAGGCCTTGATGGTATGGCTGATGGCAGACTGCGTCAGATGAAGATCCTTGGCGGTTTGGGTAAAGCTGCCGCACCTCGCCAAAGTGGCGAAGGCTAGCAACTGGCGGCTGTCGAGCGTGGAGGTCATGCGGTTGTCGGCGGCGCTCGCGATGATGAAGGGCCGTCATCGTCCGCGCCTGAATCGTGAACAGCATTTTTCAGACCAGCTTGGCTGGCACGGCTTCCGCTGAAGCCCGCGTCTCCATGATTCCCTCGCCCACGGCTCCCCGCGCCTTCGCCTATCCGAACGTAGCGCCCTCCGGTTCCCGCATTCGCATCGGATTTATTCCTCTCACGGATGCAGCCCCCATCCTCGTAGCGCATACTCATGGGCTCTTCAAGAAGCGCGGCCTCGACGTCGAGCTCAGTCGCGAGGTCGGCTGGGCCACCGTCCGCGATAAAATCGTCTATCGCGAACTCGACGCCGCCCACTGCGTGGCGCCCATGCTCGTCGCCACCACCCTCGGCCTCGGCTGCCTGGCCACGCCCTGCCTCTCCGCCTACGTCCTCAACGCCCACGGCAACGCGCTCACACTCTCCACCGCGCTCTGGAAACGTGGCGTGCGCGACGCCCTCACCCTGCGGGAGGAAATCCAGCGCACCCGCCATGA
This sequence comes from uncultured Akkermansia sp., assembly GCA_966212385.1. Taxonomy (GTDB): domain Bacteria; phylum Verrucomicrobiota; class Verrucomicrobiia; order Opitutales; family Opitutaceae; genus IMCC26134_A. The sequence continues at coordinate 934 of CBIHRE010000625.1, forward strand.
GCGCCTCCTCGTCCTCGGCACCGTGTTCGGCTGCTCCGCGCAACACATCGTGCTGCGCGACTGGCTCCGCGGCGCGCAAATCGACCCCGACAAGGACGTGCGCATCGTCGTCGTCCCGCCGCCGCAGCTTCACCGCAACCTCGCCGCCGGCACCATCGACGGCTACTGCGTCGGCGATCCGTGGAACTCCCTCGCCGTCCGCGAAAAGACCGGCTGGATCGCCGCCACCTCCGCCGAGCTGGCGCCCGGACACCCCGAAAAAGCCTTCATGGTGCGCGAGGATTTCGCCACCGCCCGCCCCGAGGAACACCTCGCCCTCGTCTCCGCGCTGCAGGAGGCCGCGGTGCTTTGCGACGACGCCGATTTCCGCCCCGAACTCGCGCGCCTGCTCTCCCGGCCGGAGTTCATCAACCTCCCGCCCAAGCTCCTCTCCCCCGCGCTCGTCGGCCCGATCGAGCTCGGCGGCGGCCGCGAGCCTGTATCCGCGGAAAACTACATCCGTTTCTCCCGCGAGGAGGCCAACTGCCCCACGCCCCTGCGCGCCCAGTGGATGATAGACGGACTCCTCCGCCACGGCATCATCCCACGCAACACGCCGCTCCCCGCCGATCTCTCGCGACGCGTGTTCCGCTCCGACCTTTTCGCGCAGGCCCGCTCCCGCCACGCCACTCCCGCCGCGGTCGTCTAGCGCCCCGCATGCACGCCGCGGGGACGCGGGCCCTGCGGCGATCCTCAATCCCGCTCATCGTTTCGATCAATTCTTTGAAATTCGTTTCTCACCGATTTGGCACGGGCACCGCTAAAGCCCCGGCGTTCGCGACGCTCTTCTTATTCCCGAACCGCTTCAACCAACCATCACGCAACTCCTCTCCAAGCACACGATGAAATCCACCCAGTCCTCGCCCGCCACGACCACCCGCCCCGCCGGCGGCCTCGACCGTCGCTCCTTCCTCGCCCGCGCCGCCACCGGCCTCGGAGCCGCCGCGCTCCTCGGCTCCGGCCTCTCGAGCCCCGCCTGGGCCCAGGGCGCCGCCGCCGTCACCGGCGCGGCCTCGGCCCCCGAGCAGTCCAACGTCAACTTCGGCTTCATCGCCCTCACCGACTGCTCGCCCATCGTCATCGCCCACGAGAAGGGCTTCTTCAAAAAATACGGCATCAACGCCACCATCAAGAAGGGCGCCAACTGGGCCGCGATCCGCGACATGCTCAGCTCCGGCGACATCCAGGCCACCCACATGCTCCTCGGCATGCCCTTCGCCTCGACCATGGGCCTCATGGGCTCGCCCAAGAAGCCGATGATCATCCCCTGGCTCCTCAATCGTAATGGTCAGGCCATTACATTGAAGTCTGATCTCAAGGGCAAGGTCGGCGCCGACCCGAAGGCGCTCAAGCCCTTCGTCGATTCCGCCAAGAAGCTCGGCGAGCCGCTGACCTTCGCGATGACCTTCCCGCCCGGCACGCACGCCATGTGGATCCGCTACTACCTCGCCGCCGGCGGCATCCACCCGGACAAGGACACCAACCTCATCACCATCCCGCCCCCGCAGATGGTGGCCAACATGAAGATCGGCAAGATGGACGGCTTCTGCGTCGGCGAGCCCTGGGGCGCCAAGGCCATCGCCGACGGCATCGGCTACACCTCCGTCACCACCCAGGACATCTGGAAGGACCACCCCGAAAAGGTCCTCGCCTTCACCGAGGACTTCGCCGCCAAGAACCCCAAGACGGTCAAGGCCGTCCTCAAGGCCCTCCACGAGGCCTCGGTCTGGCTCGACGAGGTCGCCAACCGCCCCGAGCAGTGCGACATCGTATCCAAGAACAACTACATATCCTGCCCGAAGGAAAACATTCTTCCCCGTCTCCTCGGCGAGCTCGACTACGGCGACGGCCGCAAGGTGAAGGACGAGTTCCCGATGCACTTCTCCAAGCGGAACTGCAATTTCCCGCAGCCCAAGTTCGGCTACTGGTGGCTCACCCAGTTCCGCCGCTGGGGCATGGTCTCCGGGGCCCCCGACTACAAGGGCATCGTCTCCAAGGTCATGCGCCCCGACATCTACTCCGAAGCCATGGCCGAGCTGGGCGTTTCCGACCGCGTCCAAGACGACTCGTCCTTCACCCTCTTCGACGGCTCGGTCTTCGATCCGAAGGGCGACTTCGAGGCCTACGCCAAATCCTTCGCGATCCACTCCCTCAAGGGTTGATCGCTCCTCCCTGAACCCGCCCGCCCGGGAGAGGCGGCACCCTCCGCCTCTCCCTTCCCGCATCCGTCTCCAGCTCCGTGCTCCACGCCCCTCGCTCCCTGCTCCCGTGAACGCCACCGCCCGCAATTTCATCATCAGCGCCGTCAGCCTC
>CBIHRE010000626.1:0-3281 GCA_966212385.1 uncultured Akkermansia sp.
TACGGTCGCTACTACGCCGCCTCCCGCACCTACGCCTTCGCCAAGCTCGGCGTGAAGCACCACTACGCCGACCCGGCCGCGAACGAACGCGACGAGGTCGCGATCTCGGTGGGCGCTTCCAAACAGATCGCGGACAAGCTCCATGTCCAAGGCTTCTACGAGTATCGATTCGCCGACTACGAAGACGGCGGCCGCGAGGACCAACGCCACTACGTGAGCACCTCGTTGATCTATCTGTTCAACGAATCGGTGCGCGCCAGCGTGGGCGTTAGCTTCGTGGACAACGACTCGAACATCGCCGGCGCCGATTACCAGTCGGTGAACACCGGTCTCGGCTCGAGCCTGAGCTGGGAGTTCTGAGCGAGCGCGACGCGCCGTCGGTGGAACGCGTTGACCTCAACGCGTTCGAGCCCGCGGCCCGCCGCGGACAAGCGTGTTGAGGCCGACACGCTCCACCCGTTCAGCAAAAAGCCGGCGCACCTTTCGGTGCGCCGGCTTTGTTTTTTCCGAGCGGAGCGGAAAGCGGATGGACTCGCTTAGTAGTCCATGCCGCCCATACCGCCGCCGTGACCGCCGGCGGGGGCGGCGGGCTTGTCCTTCTCGGGGGCGTCGGTGATGATCGCCTCGGTGGTGAGGAGGAGGCCCGCGATGGACGCGGCGTTCTGGAGCGCGGTGCGGGTCACCTTGGTCGGGTCGACGACGCCGGCCTTCACGAGGTCCTCGTATTGGCCGGTGGCGACGTTGTAGCCGTTGGCGCCCTTGGAGGCGAGGACCTGCTGGACGACGACGGCGCCCTCGACGCCGGCGTTGAAGCACAGCTGCTTGAGGGGAGCCTCGACGGCGCGACGGATGATCTGGGCGCCGAGCTTCTCGTCGCCTTCGAGGGACGCGATGGCGGCGTCGACGGCCTTGGCGGTGCGCAGGAGGGCGACACCACCGCCGGAGACGATGCCTTCGGCGACCGCGGCGCGGGTGGCGTGGAGGGCGTCTTCGACGCGCTGCTTCTTCTCCTTCATCTCGGCCTCGGTGGTGGCGCCGACATTGATGACGGCGACGCCGCCGGCGAGCTTGGCGAGGCGCTCCTGGAGCTTCTCCTTGTCGTAGTCGCTGGTGGTTTCCTCGATCTGGCGGCGGATCTGCTTCACGCGGCCCTGGATGTCGGAGCCCTTGCCGGCGCCCTCGATGATCGTGGTGTTCTCCTTGTCGACGACGATGCGCTTGGCGCGGCCGAGGTCGGAGATCTGGACGTTCTCGAGCTTGATGCCGAGGTCCTCGGAGAGGAGACGGCCGCCGGTGAGGATGGCGATGTCCTCGAGCATGGCCTTGCGGCGGTCGCCGAAGCCGGGGGCCTTGACGGCGCACACGTTGAGGGTGCCGCGGATCTTGTTCACGACGAGCGCCGCGAGGGCCTCGCCCTCGACTTCCTCGGCGATGATGAGGAGGGGCTTGCCGGTCTTGGCGGCGGCCTGGAGGATGGGGAGGAACTCCTGGAGATTGGAGATCTTCTTCTCGTGAATAAGGATGTAGGCGTCCTCGAGGATGGCTTCCTGGCTCTCCTGGTTGGTGGAGAAGTAGGCGGAGAGATAGCCCTTGTCGAACTGCATGCCTTCGACGACGTCGAGGGTGGTCTCGATGGACTTGTTCTCCTCGACCGTGATGGTGCCGTCCTTGCCGACCTTGTCCATGGCGTCGGCGATGATGTCGCCGATCGTCTTGTCCCAGTTGGCGGAGACGGTCGCGACCTGGCGGATCTCCTCGGTGTCGTTCACCTTCTTGGAGATCTTGGCGAGCTCGGCGACGGCGGCCTCGACTGCCTTGTCGATGCCGCGCTTGAGGTAGATCGGGTTGGCGCCGGCGGTGACGTGCTTGAGGCCTTCCTTGTAAACGGCCTCGGCGAGGACGGTGGCGGTGGTGGTGCCGTCGCCGGCGGCGTCGTTGGTCTTGGAGGCGACTTCCTTCACGAGCTGGGCGCCGATGTTCTCGTAGGGGTCGGCGAGCTCGATTTCCTTGGCGACGGTCACGCCGTCCTTGGTGACGGCGGGCGAGCCGAATTTCTTGTCGATGACGACGTTGCGGCCCTTGGGACCGAGGGTGACCTTGACGGCCTTGGCGAGGAGTTCGACGCCGCGGAGGACTTTTTGGCGGGCGGCTTCGTCGAAGAGGAGTTGTTTGGCGGCCATGATAGAGAGTAGTTGGGAGTTAGTAGTTGGTAATTAGATACGGAGACGGGCTCAGGCGACGACGCCGAGGATGTCGTCTTCGCGGACGAGGGTGAATTTCTCGCCCTCGATCTTCACCTCGGTGCCGCCGTATTTGCTGATGAGCACCTTGTCGCCGACCTTGACCTCGAAGGCGACGGTCTTTCCGGACTCGTCCTTCTTGCCGGTGCCGAGGGCGATCACTTCGGCCTCCTGCGGCTTTTCCTTGGCGGAATCAGGAATGATGATGCCGCCGCGGACCTGCTCTTTTTCCTCGATGTGCTTCACGAGGACGCGATCGCCGATGGGCTTGATTTTGACTTTGGGCATGTTGGTTGGGTTTTGGTTGGGAGTTTTCGCTTACGGGAGTTAGTTTGTATCCGTTGTATGGTTACAGCTCGCCCGGCCGAGCCGGGCGAAAGGGGCGGCGGCGAGCAGGAAGCCCGCCGCGACTTTACTTCTTGTCGTCGTCCACGACCTCGAAGTCGGCGTCGACGACCTTCTTCTCCTTCTTCGCGGAGCCGGAGGAAGCACCGGCCGCGCCTGCGGCGGCCTCGGGGCCGGGGCCCGCGTTGCCATCGGAGGCGGCGCCAGCGGCCTGGGCGGCCTGATAGAGCTCGGCGCCGATCTTCTGAAGGTTCTCGAGGGAGGACTTCATCTTGGCGACGTCGCCGGACTCGAGGTCCTTCTTGGCGTCGGCGAGAGCGGTCTCGAACTTCGACTTGATCTCCGCAGGGAGCTTGTCGCCGGAGTCCTTGAGCGTCTTTTCGAGTCCGTAGATGGTGGAATCGAGCGAGTTCTTGGTCTCGACCTCTTCCTTGCGCTTCTTATCGGCCTCGGCGTTGAGCTCGGCCTCGCGGGTCATCTTCTCGACCTCTTCCTTGGAGAGACCGGAGGAGCCTTGGATGGTGATCTTCTGGTCCTTGCCGGTGCCGAGGTCCTTGGCGGTGACGTTGAGGATGCCGTTCGCGTCGATGTCGAAGGTGACCTCGATCTGCGGCGTGCCGCGGGGCGCGGGCGGGATGCCATCGAGCTTGAAGTTACCGAGCTTCTTGTTGTCGCGGCTCATCGGGCGCTCGCCTT
>CBIHRE010000627.1:0-3248 GCA_966212385.1 uncultured Akkermansia sp.
CGCCGGCCACCGCCAACGCACAGAGGAATGTCTTTATTAAGGTCTTCATGGACAACCAGCCCGTAAGCAGGCGCCGCGCCATGAATTAAGTTCATACGCTCAGATATTTCCCCTAATCACATGACCCTATCTATTAATAATTTAATTCATTAAATTTTCCAAATTCACGCATCCCAACTTCTGGTAATTTTTAGCCAGCAGCAGACGTCCATCAGCAAGACCAACAACCCAATACCTTGCTTATAAAATCTTACACAACGCCTCAGCAGGCTGATTTCGATTCATCCTCGGCCGGGATCAGGAGCGAGGCCGCCACCGAAACCGCGAGGATCCCGCCAATGATACCGAGCGACAGCCCCACCGGGAACTTGCCGCCAAAAGCTTCGTTCAACCAGACCATCTTCAGGCCCACAAAAACGAGCACCACGCCGAGCCCGTATTTCAGATAGCGGAACTTGTGCATCACGCCGGCCAGCAGGAAAAACAGCGCGCGCAGGCCCAAGATGGCAAAGATGTTGGAGGTGACAACGATCAGCGGCTCCTTGGTGATCGCAAAAATCGCCGGCACCGAATCGACCGCGAACACGATGTCGGTGATCTCGATGAACACCAGGCAGACGAGGAGCGGCGTCGCGTGGAGCACGCCGTTTTTGCGGAGAAAAAATCGCTGGCCCTCCAGCGCGGGCGTGATGGGCACGATCCGCTTCAGGAGACGAATCACCGGGTTCTTCTCCGGCTCGATGGGCTTTTCGGACGCGAAAAGGATCTTGATGCCCGTGAGGATCAGGAAGGCGCCGAAAAGCAGGATCACCCAGTGGAACTGCATCAGCGCCGCTCCGATCGAGATGAAGATGACGCGGAAAATCAGCGCGCCCAATATGCCGTAGAACAGCACCCGGTGCTGATACCGCGCCGGGATCGCAAAGTAGGAAAACACCACGACGAACACGAAGATGTTGTCCACCGAGAGGGCCTTCTCGACCACGAAGCCCGTAAGGTATTCCAAGGTCGACTGGTCGGCGAGTTTCGCGGCGGCGAAGGCCGCTTCCGGCCCGCTGATTCCCTTGGCCGCCAGTTCCGCCAAGAGCGGCTCATAGGTCGGCAATTTGTGGTGGGCGTAGCGCCAGAAGATCGCGCAGAACACCATGGCCAAGCTGATCCACACGACGCTCCAGATCGCCGCCTCCTTCACCGAGACCTCGTGCGCCTCGCGGTGGAAGACGCCCAAATCGAGGGCGAGCATCCCGAGCACGAAAAGCGTGAAGAGCCCGTAGAGCCACCAGTAATCGGAGAAAGGAAAAAGAAGGATTTCGGTGGTCATCGGGTCGCGTCCGGGGCGGGAGGCGCCACGCAAACAACGTTTCCCCGCCCCTCAAGACGGACCGGATTGCAAAAAGCCGCGGCGTTTCCAGACGCGTATTCGGCCGCGCCCGACGCCTTCACACTGCGCATCACGCGGCCCGTGCCGCTCGCCGCCGCCTCCGCCGACTCAGGTGTTCGCGTCTTCGTTCTCCGCGACCGCCCGCTGATTGGCCGGCAGATGCTGGGGCAGGACGAGGTAGTAATTCATCAACCACCAACTGCGCGACGAGCGGTAGAAAAGAATCGGGAAACCCACGGCGCCGACGCCCGCGATTACCGCGGCCGTCCAGCCGCCGATCCATCCGCCGAGATAAGCAAGCAGCACCGGCACGAGAAACAGGCAGATCGTCACGCCGTAGTTGAGCGACATCGCCCCTAGGAAACTGCCTTCGTCGCGCTCCAGTTTCAGCCCGCAGTTCCCGCAGGCGGCGCGCAGCGTGAAAGGCCGGCCCGGCTCGAACAGCGAGCGCGCGCCGCAATTCGGGCAACGGTTGCTCAGCCCACGGCCCACGATCTGCACGCGTGTCACTCTCGGTTTCATCAAGATCAGTGTCGGTTCCTTTTCCACTCAGGCAACCTCTTCGACGCACGCGCGCGCCGCGCGGCAGAAACGCGCCCCCGCCTCCGCCAAAGCGGTCGGTGCCAGCACGCCATAGCTCAGACGGACCGTGTTTTTCGCCGGAGCGTCGCCGTGGCAAAGCTCGCCCGGGACATAAAGCACGCCTTCGCGCAGGCAGGCGCGGCAAAACGCCGACTCGCCGCCTGCGTCTAGACCCGCCGGCCCTTCGAGCCAGAGGTAGAGGCCGCCATCGGGCACGCGCCAACGCCAGCCCAGCCCGGCCAGGCCCCCCGTCGTCAGCGCCGCGTGCAGCGCGTCGCGCTTTTCCCGATACGCCCCGCGCAGGATCGCAAGCTGCCGCTCGTAATCGCCGTTAGCCAGCGCCTGCTCCAGCAAGGCCTGGGAAAAGTTGGCCGTGCCGAAGTCGTGGTGCCCCTTCACGTGCAACATCGCCGAGCGCCACGCGTCGTCGTCGCACATGCCGTATCCAACCTTGAGACCGGTCGCGAACGGCTTGGTAAGCGTGCTCGTGTAGAGCCGCGGAAAACCCGCCCACGCGTCGTCCCCCAACACGCCCGGTTGCGCCGAGGCCGCGGCCGGATCGAAGCCGAGTTCCCGATACGCCGCATCCTCGATCACCGGCACCACGCATTCCTCCGCGCGCAGCGTTTCCGCCAACAGGCGTTTTTCCGCCCGGTCGAGCGTTCGCCCGCTGGGGTTGGAAAACCAGCTCACGAAGTAGACCGCCTTCAGCCGCCGCCGCTCGCCCGAGTCGCTCAGCCCGCGCAACAGGTCCGCCAACGCGGTCGCATCCAGCCGCCCCGCCCCGTCGACGGGCAAGGAACGCGCCTCCACTCCCAGCCCGCCCAGCAGCTCCAGAAACACGAAATAGCTGGGACGGTCCACGAGCACGATATCGCCCGGCTCGCAAAGCGTCTGGATCGCGAGATAAAGCGCCTGCTGGGATCCGTTGGTCACGAAGGTCCGGGCCGTGCGCGCGGCGACGGCCTCCCCGTCCGGACGCGGGGCGCCGAGGGCCGCCGCGTCCTGCGCGAGCACGCGCTCCGCCAAAGCCGCGCGCAGCCCGGGCCGTCCCGCGTTGGTGCCGTATTGAAGAAACTCCCCGCCGTTTTTCGCCTCCGCCAGCTTCGCCAGCGCGGCGCCGACCGCCGTCGTCGGCAGCGTCGCGTTGTCGGTGAACCCGGCCGCGAGCGAGAGCAACCCGGGCGTCTCCAAGGCCGCCTGCATGAGCGATGCGATCGCGGGCGGCTTCGCCCGACGGCCCAAGGCGGAAAGGCGAAGCGGGGCCGATTCGGAACCGGACAAG
>CBIHRE010000628.1:0-3240 GCA_966212385.1 uncultured Akkermansia sp.
AGTAGAGAATGTTTTCAAACATCCCAAAGAGGCGTCCGGCGCCGACGAGGCGGTTCATCCAGGCACCTTGGGAAAACCCCGACGTTCCTATGCTCAGGCGTCTCAATATGCGGCGGGCGACGCACGTTCTCTCCAAGAAAGCAATACCTTGGGGAAACAGTTTAATAAGATCCCAAGCCCAAGCCGGGTGATGATCTACACCGAAAGAACAGGCCCGGGTAACCCGGGATGGTATGTAGGCGCGACCAACGGGACTGGCATCATTGCAGAGAACCACGGCACCGCGCAAAACAATGCCGACTGGGACCCAGGTCCCGGAGGGGCTCCCGGCGTGTTCAATTATTGCTTTCTAGATGCCCATGTGGAGAGGTGTAATTATTTGGATAAGAAAATGATCGGTCTCGGTAACGAAAGTGCTCCTCGCGGAGCATGGACTGCAATCGACGGAGACTGATCTGTTGGTTTGGAAACTATGTTATCGGGCGCTTTCTCCCTGTCTAAATCAGCTTGGACGGGCTGATCCGGGTTTATCCCGGTTGTGTATTTAATTATATCTCTGCCTCGCCTCTATGGCGGAGGGATCTCCCGCTTTTGGAATCAATTTTTCCTTCACCCTGCTCTTATCTACCGCGGGCGTTACAGTCGCCCCCTAGGTCGGAGGTTGCTCATTATTTTTTATGAATCCATCGGATATACCCCAGACCGAAGCCGTTCGCGTGCGAAAAGGCTTCTTTTTCTCATTCGCCAAGCAGGTGGTGCGGTTTAAGTCGCTCCTTGTCGTTGTTGGCATGGGTTTGACCTCCTCGGCACATGCGGCTTGGACCTATACAGGGGGCGTCCTTAACGCCGCCCAGACTTACGATGGTCTTGGCGTGGATAGCGCGTTAAATCCCAGAAGCCAAGGAACGGCGACCGACGGCGATTATATTGGCAGCGGAAACGGCGGCACTGGGTCAATTACCATGACCAGCGGTAGCCTGACCATCGGAGCTAGCGATTTCAAAGTGGCAAACGGCGCCGGATCGAACGGCACGCTCAATGTCAACGGTGGCACATTGAACATCAACCAGATTGGCCAATGGGGCGGTGGCGTCGGCATGACCGGAACGGGCGTGCTTAACATTGCCAGTGGAGCGGCGGTGAACTGGCAGACCTCCGGTTCAAGTGAACAGAGGTTCATGATAGGCAACGGTTCGTCGGGAGGGGTTCCTGGCAATGGGACCTTGAATTTGAATGGCGGCACGTTGAATAACACTTTGGACACGGCACAAGCTCTTACAGATGGCGAGCGGCAGTGGCGCGTAGGCTCGGACGGTGGAAAAGGCACGGTTAATCTTAACGCCGGGACATGGAACCTTGCCGGAGCGATTCCCTTTTTTCTCGGTGGAAAGTATACGAACCAAAATGGGACACCTACCCTGAATCAAAGCGCGACGGTTTCGGTTATCAATATTACCAACGGATCGCTGGTGCAGACAGGTATCGCGACAGCGGCTGGTTTTTCGACCACGGCCAGCACGTTTACTATCGGGACAAACGACTATGTGAATTTTATCGCAGGCGGCACCGGCTCCCTGTCGTTGCAGGGGTGGACGCAGGCAAATTTCGAGGCGTTAGTCGACGCGGGAAAGATACGAGTTGATGGCGCTGCTGTCGCTGGACAGTATAGCCGTTTCGTTTACAACAGCGTTTCAGGGCAGGGCTTTTACAAGCTTAGCGCAGCGCTTTTCTCTCCGAGCTTCACAACCGCTCCGGCCGCCGTGAACGGATTCGTCGGACAAAGTGGGGGTTTGAGTGCGGCTGTCACCGGGAATCCACCGCCGACCGTTCAGTGGCAAAAGTCCACCGACAACGGCGCAACTTGGGCGAATATTTCCGGCGCCACCTCAAGCACGCTTAGCTTTGCCTCACTTGTTTATGCGGACAACGCGCTTTATCGTCTATTGGCCACCAATAGCGAGGGTTCGGTTACCAGCGACGGAGTTGCGCTCACTGTAACCTATCCGAATCCGACGCTAGTGACCTCGCCGCTCAGCCAAACGGTATTGGTCGGGGGCAATGCCACGCTCACGGTGGCTGCCACCGGATTGGGTTCGCTCACCTACAAATGGCAGAAAGACGGCGTGGATATCGTTCCGGCGCAGACCGGAGCATCCCTTTCCCTTTCAAATATGGCTGCGTCCGCCGCTGGCGTTTATACGGTTATAGTGACCGACCACGCGGCTGAGGCGGATGCGCTTCCCGCCACCACGACTTCAGCCACAGCGGTCGTTACGGTGCTTGAGGCCGCTTTGCCGCAGCATGCGATAAGCCTGAATTTCGTCGGCGCGGCCACGGTGAACAATACTTTCGGCGGAGCCAGCGATTTGGGCATTCTAGCTTCGGCCGAATCGGCCGGCATTCTTCCGGTCTCCAACTGGAACAATTCGGCGACCACGAATGGTGTGGGGACACAGGCCGTTCCCGTCGCATTGGTGGATAACCTCGGCGCGAGCACGACGGTATCGGCGACGTGGAGTTCGACCAACACCTGGGCGGTTAATCCCGCGCAAGGGACGGCTGCCTCCAAGACTGCGGATCACCGGCTCTTCCATGGCTACATCGAACGCCGGACCTCGGCGTCCCCCGGTTATTCCTCGGTGGGCTTCACCCAGATCCCTTACGGCACCTATGATGTTTATGTATACCTGATCGGCGGAACAGCCGGCGCCGTCGGTAAAGTCACGGCCAACGGCAACGACGCTGGCGCCGTTTATTACAAAACCTACGGCACGGTCACGGCGGCGACAGTCTACACGCAGAGCACCGCAACCAGTCTTTCCGCGGCGCAGGCGTTGACCTATAATTCGAATTTTGTCCGCTTCACCGGACTAAGCGGGGGCAGCCTTACGCTGGCCGTGGCTGACGCGATCAATAATACGAATTCGGGTGGTCTGGCAGCCGTATCCATCGTGGACACCACGCCCGCTAATATGGCCTATCCAGCCAGTGTGACGGCTCCGCCTGCGAGTTTGTTCAAGCAGGCCGGCGCTTCGGCTTCCTTCTCGGTCACGGCATCTTCGATTAATTCTGGCGGCGTGCTTACCTATCAATGGAGCAAGGACGGCCAAACGCTCTCTGGTGCCACCTCAAGCACCCTGAACCTGACAAATGTCAGCACGGCCAGTTCAGGAAGCTACTCGGTTACGATAACCGACAGCCCGGCGGGAAAAACTCCCTCGAGCGTAACCTATGCCGCCT
>CBIHRE010000629.1:0-3237 GCA_966212385.1 uncultured Akkermansia sp.
AGCCAAGCTGCCCGGAGGTTGCGAGACAGCCTCCGGATGCCCACCGTCCAAATTCAACCTCGCGCCGGCCGCGAGTTCTCCGCCAGCCACGCGGCGTATTGCCGCTCGTCCATTTCGCCGGCTGCGAGGGCGAGCGTTTTGAGCGTGGCGTCCACTTCGGTGGCGAAGAACTCGTGCCCGTTTCGCTCCAAGAAAGCGGCGCCGAGCATGAAGCCGGTTCGTTTGTTACCGTCGATAAACGGAGGATTCTTCACCACACCCGCCGCGTATGCGGCAGCCATCTCTGCAAGCGTGCGCTTACCGTAGGCGAAGAGTTGACGTGGCTTGGCGAGCGCGGACTCGAGCATGTTGTCGTCACGCACACCGGACATGCCGCCGTAGTCGGCCAGCATGAGATCGTGCAGCGCCAAGCACTCCTCGCGGGAGAACCAGTGCGGCTCGCTCATTTCGCGAGTTCGCGGAGCGTGTTTCGATAGCGTCGGTTCAAAGACTCAAATACCGCCATCGACTTTGTGAACTCAGGGTTGGCGGTCGTCAGGCGCACGCCATCCGGAGCTTCGGTGAGCGTGAGCACATCGCCCTCGCCAACTTTAAGATGAGCCAAGGCCTCTTTCGGTAAGACGACACCAAGAGAATTGCCGACTTTGCGGAGCTTCAGTTCGACGGTCATATCGTGACTGTAATAACCAATGTTATTACGTCAATGTCACCACTAGCCTCGGTTAGCTTTACAAAAAGCTCTGCTGCTTCGGCGCTTTCGCCGCCTCGGCGGCGGCTCTCCGGGCGGCTTCTTCCTCGGGCGTGAGGTTGAGGTGGCGCGGCGGCTTGGCGGCGCGGCTGGCAACCGCGCTTTCGCGGTCAGCCACGATGCGGTCGCAGATGCCGTGGATCTGCAGGCGCAACCAGAGGGCGGTGCTGCTTTCCGGGCGATAATCCGCCGGACCGTAGTGGTCGATACGACCCGAGGCGCGGAGACGATCGTTTTGGGCGAATTCGTCCGAACGCGCCGGGTTGTAGACGCCGTAGGCCTTGCCGCCGCCTTTCTTCGTCACCGAAAAACTCGGCACGTCGCTCGGACCGTCGGCGATGTAGATCATGTTTTGGAAGGGCACGCGGCGATCCTCGGGCGCGACGCTGGCGTTCACGTCGATCGCGGGGTTCTTGTTCGTGCCCTTGTTGATCTCGAAGAGGGCGCGGGTCTTGGTCGTGTTGTCGATGACGAGGCCGATCTGCGCGATCAGCGACTCCGCTTCCAAGCCGAAGTCCGTCTGCTGGAGGAAGCCGGGTTGGAGCGGGTTCTCGATGAATTCGCAGCCCCAGATGTTGTCCACGTAGGGCGCGATCGCGCTGCCGCGCACCATCTCGGCCAGGCCCGTGCTCACGATGTAGTGCTCAAGGCGGATGTCGTGTTTCCGGTAGGCCTCCTTTTCGGTGACGTAGCCCTGCGCGATCCGGAAAAAGTCGGGCAGGCCGGGGTAAAACTGAATCTCCGCTCCGCACTCGCGCAGGATCTTGTTGCTCAGCTTGGGCATCTTGCCCGCCAGCACATGCGTGAGCAGGTGGTTCAGATAGGCGATCTCGGGCGAGAGGTGGTAGCCGCGTTTGCGGTAGTGGCCGACGAGGTTGTTCGTCTCGTTCCAGAAGGTCGGCTCGTCGATGCCGTAGCGCCGGAAAAGCGGCGACTGCATGTATTCCGGGATAAGCGTCTTGTCGAAGTCCCAGATGCAAGCGATGATGTTCTGCGTGAAGAGAGTCGTGGCCATGGCGGATCAACACCGTTAGCGCGGGCAACCAGCCCCGCGCCGAGGCGTCGTGCCGTCCAAGCAAGTCGCCTGCCGCCTTTCGCGCAATGCGCAAGGCGCCGCTTTCTCGCCCTTTGTCCGGTGTATTTCGTTCCGGACCCGCCACCCGAACCCGTTTCTTCGCCCAATCGTTTCAATGGTCACCCTGCCCGACATCACCCCTTTTCGCCGCCGGCTCGACGAGCTCGACGCGCAGATGCGCTCGCCCTTGTTCTACACCAATGCCCGCGCCGCCGCCGAGGTCACCCGCGAACATCAGCGCCTCGGCGCGCTCCTCGCCGACCACACGGCGTTGGAGAAAACCCACGCGGACATCGCCGAGATGAAGGCGCTGCTCCGCGACTCCTCCGGCGACGCCGAGCTGCGCGAGCTGGCCGAGGCCGAGCTGCCCGGCCTCGAAAAACGCGTCGAGGAACTGCACGCCTCCGTGCTCCGCCAGATGATCCCGCCCGAGCCGACCGACTCGCGCAACACGGTCTTCGAGATCCGCGCCGGCACCGGCGGCGAGGAGGCCGCGCTCTTCGCCGCGACGCTCGCCCGCATGTATCAACGTTACTGCGACACGCGCCGCTGGACCGTCGAGCCGATGGGCAGCTCGATCTCCGAGCGCGGCGGCTTTCGCGAGGTGAGTTTCCTCGTCCGCGGGCAGGACGTCTACAAGCAGCTCAAGTTCGAGAGCGGCGTGCACCGCGTGCAACGCATCCCCAGCACCGAGGCCAACGGCCGCATCCACACCTCCACCGTCACCGTCGCCGTGTTGCCCGAGGCCGAGGAGGTCGACGTGCAGATCGACCCGCAGGATCTCGAGATCACGGTGCAACGCGCCAGCGGCCCCGGCGGCCAGGGCGTCAACACGACCGACTCGGCGGTGCGCATCATCCACAAGCCCACCGGCCTGATGGTCTTCTGCGCCGACGGTCGCTCGCAGATCAAAAACAAGGCCAGCGCCATGGCCGTGCTCCGAGCCCGCCTCCTGCAAAAGAAGCAGGACGACGAGGCCGCGAAATACGCCGCCCAGCGCAAGGGCCAGATAGGCACCGGCGATCGCAGCGAACGCATCCGCACCTACAATTTCCCGCAGAACCGCCTCACCGACCACCGCATCGGGCTCACGCTCTACAGCCTGCCTCAAGTCATGGAAGGCGCGGTCGAGCCGGTGATCGAGGCCCTCCAAAAGGCCGATCTCGAGCGCAAGTTGGCCGAGCTCACCGGCCAGCCCTACGACATGAAGCGCGCCGCCGCCGGCGACGACGACGAGGACTGAAAAAATTTAACCACGGATTCCACGGATGAACACGGATAGATGGCGGTTGAGTCCTCTTCGTTTGCCGTGAGTTTGTCTCCTCCGATGCCTTTATCCGTTCTATCCGTGGAATCCGTGGTCAAATAACCATGCTGTCGCTGCTCGAGATCATCACCAAGACGACCGACTTCT
>CBIHRE010000630.1:0-3233 GCA_966212385.1 uncultured Akkermansia sp.
GAGCGCCTGGCTGGAGGACGACACCTGGCCGGCGGCGGAGGCCACCTGATTGGCGCCTTCGTCAAGGGCGCCGGCGACCCGGCGCAGGACGCGGTTGGAACCGCGCGTGATGAAGGTCGCCACGGCGACGCCGGCGAGCACCGTGAAAGCGAGCCCCGCCAGGATGCCGGTCGTGGCCACGCGGGCCGCCTCGAGGCTGGCGCCCGAGGCGAGGTCGGCGTTGGTTTTGTTGTAATCCGTCTGCTCGACCACCGCCTTCATGTAGGCGTCGAAAAGAGGCGTGGAGGTCTTTTTCATCAGCGCCGCCGCCTCCTCCTGCTTGCCTTGAAAGCTCAGGGCTTTCACCGGCCCGATGGAAGCGCGGTAGTCGTCGCGCGCCTTGACCATGGCTTCATACATCTGGCGCTCCTTCGGATCGACGAGCGTGGCCGCGTAGGTGGCGTAAAGGGCGTCCAACTTGGCCCGCACCGCCGTGATCTCCGCCTCGTAGCGCGACATTTCCTCTTGGGAGGTGGAAAGGACGTGACTGGTGAGGGCGAGGTGATTGGCGCGTGTGCCGCCGCTGATCTCGCCTAGCAGGTAGACGCCCGGCAGCCAGTTCGTGGCGATGTCGTTCGCCTTCTCCGACATGTGACGGATCTTGTTGTAGGCGAAGCCGCCCAGGAGCGCGGCGATGACGATGAGCAGACTGAAGCCGAGGGTGATCCGGCGGCCGATCGTCCAGCCGGTGGAGGAGGTATGCATGGAAACGAAAGAGTTTATCTCCTTTTAACGGCACGCATTCGGCGACGCCCCGGGCTTGCCGAGAAAACGAGGCTTATTCCCCAGGCATCCCGGCCCGTTTGGGAGCCCGGCCCCGTCGGCCAGGCGTTTTCAGGGAAAAACGCGGAAAATCCTCCGTCCGATTGCCAAGCGAGCCGTCATGGGCCTGATCCTTGCTCGGAGGAGTCGGAAACCGATGCGCAAGCCTTGGCGCGAGAAAGCGGATCGTCTCCCCGCTCCCCGCCACTCTTCCTTTCTTTTGTCCCGCCGTGGAAACCAACTCGCCCCGCTCCGACCCCCTCGGCCACCAATTGCTCGCCGCCCGCCTAGCCAGTATCCCGGCCACGCTCGCCAGCATGCTGGAGCGCGGGCCCGCGCCGCTTTCGGCGCGCACGCTCGCCACGCAGCGTTTTCTCGTGACCGGCACCGGCAGCTCAGAAGCGCATGCGCGCTACCTGGTGATGCTGCTCAACATGTTCACCGACCGCGCGGCCGCCTACCTGCCGCTCTCGGGCTTCGTGGAGCCGGCGCAGGGGGCCTTCGCGGGCAAGACGCTCGTAGTGTTCTCGCAAGGAGTGTCACCCAACGCCCAGATCGCGCTGCGCCGTCGCCGTGAATTCGCCCACACGATCCTGTTCTCCGCGAGCACGCCGGCCGCCGCGCTCGCCGCCGGCAAACCGGAGCGCGCCGCCCTGCTCCAGGGCCTGCTCGACGAGGGCAACGAGTTGGTCGAGTTCCCGCTCGCCGAGGAATACACCACGCTCATCCGCTTCGTCGGCCCGCTCGCCGGCTATCTCGCGGCGCTCCAGTTTGTCGCACGATTCGCCGGCTGCCGCGCGCCGCTGCCAACCAAGGAACAACTCGCCGCGCTCCTCGGCGCAAAGGCCCCGCGCGATCTGCTCGACGCGATGTTGCGGCTGCCGAGCGCGTGGTCGGGCGGTTTTAACCTCGTGACGGCCGCGCCGATCTCGGACTTCAGCCAAAACCTCGCCTGCAAGTTCATGGAAGGCGTCTACTGGCCCTGCCCCCCGATCAGCGATTTTCTGCAATTCGCCCACGGCCCCTTCCAGCAGATGAACGCCGCGCCCAAGCCGGTGATTTTCCTCCAAGGCGGCAGCGCCGCCGAGGCCGAGATGGTGGACCGCAGCGTGCGCATGCTCCAGGAGGTGGGCCTGGCGGCCTTCGTGATCAAGATCGAGGCGCCCCCGCTGTATTCGATTTTTGGTTACGAAGCGGCGCTGAACGACCTCGTCTTCGCGGTCATGCGCCACCTGCGCGTCAACCAGGTCGACTGGCCCGGCAAGGGCCGCGACGACCTTCTCTACGGCTTCTGCCCGGATTTGTGAGCGCGGACGCGGACTCTTAACCGCAAATGGGCGCAAATGGACGCGAACACGGACGGAAAATAATTGCGGCTACGGATCGCAGAATGGGCGCGGGCTTTCCGAGCGAAATACCAGCCGCCTAAGGTTGATTTTAGCGCACCCAAGGTGGACACGCGCGCCCCTGTGCGCGTCGCGTTGCGCCGGACCACCGGCGGCGGGACCCGCCCGTCCACCAAAGAAGCTCCCGATGCGTCCGGCGATATCCGCGCCCATCGGCGCCACCGCGGTTAAACATAAAAAAGCCGGAACCCTGATCGGGCTCCGGCTCGTGAAAAAAATCCCGGCGTAAAGCTGTCGGGGCCTGTGCGGCTTACTCCGCCTCTTCGGCCGCGCCCGTGACCGCGGTGCCGCCGGCGACGGTGACCTTCTCGGCGATCGCAGCCTGGATCTTCGCGGCGAGCTCGGGCTTTTCGCGCAGCGTGGTCTTGGCGGCGTCGCGGCCTTGGCCGACGAGTTCGCCCTGGTAGGCGATCCACGCACCCTTCTTCTCGAGGATCTTGTGCTCGAGGCCGAGGTCGAGGAGCGAGCCGGTGCGGCTGATGCCCTCGTCATACATGATGTCGAACTCGCACTCGGTGAAGGGCGGGGCGATCTTGTTCTTGACCACCTTGATCTTGGTGCGGTTGCCGATGACCTTGCCGTCGGGCGTCTTGAGCTGGTCCTTGCGGCGGATGTCGATGCGGATCGAGGAGAAGAACTTCAGCGCGCGGCCGCCGGGGGTGGTCTCGGGGTTGCCGAACATGACGCCGATCTTCTCGCGAATCTGGTTCGTGAAGATGCAGATGCACTTGGTCTTGCTCACCACGGCGGTGAGACGGCGCATGGCCTGCGACATGAGGCGGGCCTGCGAGCCGACGGTGGCGTCGCCCATCTGCCCTTCGAGTTCCTGCTTGGAGATGAGCGCCGCGACGGAGTCGATGATGATGACGTCGATCGCGTTGGAGCGGATGAGCGCCTCGGCGATGTTGAGCGCGTCTTCGCCGGAGTCGGGCTGGGAGACGAGGAGGTCGTCGAGCTTCACGCCGACGACGCGGGCGTATTTGGGATCGAGGGCGTGCTCAACGTCGATGAAGGCGGCGAGGCCGC
>CBIHRE010000631.1:0-3233 GCA_966212385.1 uncultured Akkermansia sp.
GGCGGACGAAGACGCGGGGCGAGTCGCTGGAGAAAGCGTAACTCACGGCGGTGTCATGGCCGGTCTCGATGATCGGAAAGGCCTCCCAAGAAAGGAGGTCCACGCTTTTTTCGGGCGTATAAAATCTGCCTTCCCGGGCCCACCAAGCCAGCTCGTAAAAACCGGGCGCGCCGGGCATGGCGCGGAAGCGCTGGTTCTCGTCGGTCGCCCCGTTTGTCGCAGGGCCGGTGGGCAGGAAGTCGTCTTGCGCGGAGGCGGCGGGAGCGATGGCAAACGCGAGGGTGAAAAGGGCGAGGAGTGGCGCGGCCGTGAGCGGCGGCGGTGCGAAGGCGAAGCGGGACATGGGAGCTGGAAGCAGGGAGCGAGGAGGAACGGAGGGGCAGGCTGGAAGCCTGCGCTACTTAGCGGATTTTCCAGAAGAAGACTTTTTCGTCGCGTGGCTTGGGTGGCTGCGCGGCGGCTTGGCGGGCCTGCTCGGCGGCCTCGGCTTCGCGGCGGGTGAGGTCGGCGAGCTGCGCGACCAGTTCGGCGCGGTGCAGGTGGACGTGGGCGTGGAGCTGGTCGAGGGCGGCGAGCACGGGCTCGGTCGCGGCCGCGTCGTCGGCCGTGCCTTCGAGGTAGTATTCGGGGATGGCGTTCGGCGCGGGCGCGGCGGGGAAGAGCGCGAGGCCGGCCGGCTGTTGGTCGGCGGGAAGCTCGGCGAGGGGCTGCGTATCGATGAAGGGGAAATACTGGAAGCGATGCGTCTCGGTCTCGACGTCGTTTAGCTGCCGGAGGAGGCGCCAGTCGGCGCTCGACCACGCCGTGAAGGCGCGTCCGCCGTCCTGCCAAGCGAGCCGCGTGACGGCGGCGGAGTCGTCGGCGCGAGTGTAGACGGTGGCGGTGAGCGCGAGCGTGGAGTAGGTCTTCGCCTCGGCGCGTTCGAGCGCGGCTTGCTGCTCGGGCGAAAGCGGGGCCTCCGGCGCGGGTGGCGGCGGGGCTGGGCGCTTCGGCAGGATCGGCGGGCGGATGCGCAAAAACGTGACCGTGCCTCCGGGCACCTCCACCACGGTGCGCGAGAGCACCGTCACCGGCTGGCCTGCGAGAATATCGGTGTCGGCGGCGAAGGCGGAGGGGTGGGCGGCGGCGAGAAGCAGGGAGAGGGCGAGAAGCGAAAGGCGAAGATGCGGAAGCATGGAGCGGAGGCGGAATGCGAGGGGACGGGCGAGAGGAAGCGGAGAAGGAGAGGGCGGGAGCTTCGATGGAATAGCACCTCAGGCGGCTGAATATTACGGGAAATTTTGAGGTGTGTTAGCGAATCGGTGGGCGGGGCGGTTTGGGCACAAAAGAGGGACGCACCTACTTGCGTCCCTGAACAGGCACCGCTAAGAGCCCACGAAAAGACGCTTTCGATGCGCCCCAGGCCGGGGCGCGTTCGATGCGATTTTCGTGTCCTCTGAAATTAGCGGTTTCGTTCAGGACAGCAGCCAAGCTACGCGAAAGGGAGATGTGGTGTCGTGGGAGAGTGAATACGGGCGAATGGCGGATTGGCGGAGGTGGCGGCTGCCCGGAGCCGGCCGTAAAAGGGACTGCGCAATGCCCGCAGCGTGGAGCGAGCTTTATTTCGGGCCGGGGCTGGCAAACAGGCTGAGGCGCTAAAGATCCGGGCTTTCCGTGTCGAAGACGCGCGAGGTGTCCGCTTCGTCCACGCTCCTCGAACCCGCCTCCTCGGCTTCCGCGCCGGACGATTCCGTCTGGCGGATCGCGGTCGAGAACTCGGGCGACGGCCTCTGGGACTGGGACCTCGCCACCGGCCGCGTCTTCTATTCCGAGGGCTGGAAAACCATGCTCGGCCACGCCGTCGACGAGATCGGCGACGGCCTCGACGAGTGGGCCTCGCGCGTCCACCCCGCCGACGCCGCCGCGGTCGACCGCGAGCTGCGCCGCCATCTCGCTGGCGAGACGCCCGCCTACCGCTCCCATTATCGCCTGCGCCACCGGAGCGGCGCCTACGTCTGGATTTTTTCCCGAGGACAGGTGATCGAGCGCGACCCGGGCGGCGCCGCGCGCCGTGTCGTCGGCACCCACACCGACATCTCCGCCAAGATGGAGGCGGTCGAGGCGCTCGAGCTTTCCAAACTCGAGCTCGAACATACCAATCTCCGTCTCGGCGAGGCCATCGAACGCGCCAACGCGCTCGCCGCCGAGGCCACCGCCGCGAACTTCGCCAAGAGCAGCTTCCTGGCGAACATGAGCCACGAGATCCGCACGCCCATCAACGGCGTGCTCGGCATGGTCGGTCTCCTGCTCGACACCCGGCTCGACCCCGAGCAACGCGGTTTCGCCGAGACCGCCCGTCTCAGCGGGGAAAACCTTCTTCAACTCATCAACGACATCCTCGATTTTTCCAAGATCGAGGCCGGCCGGATCGACCTCGAGTCGCTTGAATTCGACCTGGAGGATCTGCTCGAGGAGACGCTCGAACTGCTCTCCCTTCGCGCCCACGAGCGCGGCCTCGAGCTTGCCGCCCTCGTCGTCCCGGGCACGCCCCGTCGCGCGCGCGGCGACCCGGGCCGCGTGCGCCAGATCCTCGTCAATCTCGTGGGCAACGCGGTGAAATTCACCGAGAAGGGGGACGTCGTCCTTCGCGCCTGGCACGAGACGCCGCCCGACGGTCCGCCGCGCTTCGTCTTCGCCGTCACCGACACCGGCGTGGGCATCCCGCCCGAGCGCGCCGCGCGTCTTTTCCAACCCTTCACGCAGGCGGACTCCTCCACCACGCGCCGCTACGGCGGCACCGGCCTGGGCCTCGCCATCAGCCGGCAGCTCGCCCAGCTCATGGGCGGCGAGATCGGTCTCCGCAGCCGGCCGGGGCAGGGCAGCACCTTCACCGTCACGCTTCCGCTCCCCGTGATCGAGGCGCCGCCCGCGCCCACCTCTTCGCCCGCGGCCGCGTGGGCCGGGCGCCTCTTCTGGCTGGTCGAGCCGCATCGGCCCACCGCGGACCACGGGGCCGGCCTGCTCGCCGACGCCGGCGCGCGTTGCGTCGTGTTTCCCACCGTGGCGGCCGCGCTCGACGCCCTCGCGTCCGGAGGCGAGCCCGAGCCCTCCGCCATCCTGCTTTCGCAACGCGCCCCCGGCGCCGGCGAGTTGGCCGAGGCCATGCTCTCGCGTCGCCCGGCGCCGCCTCTCGTCTCGCTCGCCAGTCTCGCTGGCCGGGCCGCGCTGCCCGGCGCCGCGGCCGTCCTGCCCAA
>CBIHRE010000632.1:0-3226 GCA_966212385.1 uncultured Akkermansia sp.
TGGCGAAATACTCTCGCCACCGCCCGGAACTCGGCCGCCGCGAGACCTTCGCCGAGGGCGTGGAGCGCGTCGCGGAGATGCACCTGAAGTTTTTCCGTCACAAGAACTCCACGCGCGTGCCCGCCACTCTTCCCGCGCCCGTCGCGGAGCTCGCCGGGCCCAACGCCCCGCTCCTCGAAAAAACCCTCGGCGGGCGCCGGCTCGACGAGGTGATCGAGAGCGTCTTCGCCGACGTCGCGGCCAAGCGCGTGCTGCCCAGCATGCGTTCGATGCAGTTCGGCGGGGAGGCGATCCTGTCGAACCACAGCCGCATGTTTAATTGCAGCTTCTCCAACGTGGATCGCGTCGAGTTCTTCCGCGAATACTTCTACCTCCTCCTCAGCGGATGCGGCGTAGGTTTCTCGGTGCAGAAACACCACATCGCCCGCCTGCCCGCGCTGCCGACGCGGGCGCCGCTGCACGACCTGCCCGTCTGGCATTACCACGTCGGCGACACGATCGAGGGCTGGGCCGACTCGCTGCACGCCCTCTTCACCTCCTTCTACGAGGGAAAAAAGATCGAGTTCGACTACTCCGCCATCCGCCCGCGCGGCGCCCCGCTGCGCACTTCCGGCGGAAAGGCCCCCGGCCACCTCCCGCTCAAGCAGGCGCTCAACAAGATCGAGAGCATCCTCGAGCAGGCCGCCGGCCGCGCCCTGCGCCCGATCGAGGTCTACGACATCAACATGTTCACGGCCAAGGCTGTATTGGCTGGCGGGATACGACGCTCCGCCACGATCTGCCTCTTCTCGCCCGACGACGAGGAGATGATGGACGCCAAGACGGGCAACTGGTTCGAGACCAACCCGCAGCGCTCCGCCTCGAACAACTCCGCCGTGCTCGCGCGCGACGGCCGCAACGCCGAGCATTTCCGCCGTCTCTTCAAGGCCCAGAAGGAGTTCGGCGAACCAGGCTTCTTCTTCTGCGACCACCCCGAGGCCGGCTGCAACCCCTGCGCCGAGATCAACCTCCTGCCCGTCATCGACTGGGAACTCTCCGGCGAGGAGCTCTCGAAACTGTTCGCCTGGGGCTACAAGGGCGACCTGCCCGGCACCACGCGTCTGTCGGGTTTCCAGCACTGCAACCTCACCACGATCAACGGCCGCGCCGCGACGACATCCGAACGTTTCTTCGAGGCCTGCATTTCCGCCACCGTGATCGGCACGCTTCAGGCCGCCTACACCGACATGCCCTACCTCGGGCCGGTGACGCGCCTCATCAACGAGCACGACGCGCTGCTCGGCGTCTCGATCTGCGGTTTCATGGACAACCCCAACGTCCTCTTCGATCCCGAGATCCTGCGCCAGGGCGCCCACCTCTGCCGCGCGACCAACCAGCTCGTCGCGCAGACCATCGGCATCCGGCCCGCGGCGAAGTTGACCACCTGCAAACCCGAGGGCACGGCTTCGCTCCTGCTCGACGCCGCCTCGGGCATCCACCCGCACCACGCGCGCCAGTATTTCCGCCGCGTGCAGGCCAACCGCAAGGAGCCGGTGTATGCGTTCTTCAAGTCGATCAACGCGCAGATGACCGAGCCCTCGGTCTACAGCCCGCAGACCGACGACGTGATCTGTTTCCCGGTGAAGGCGCCGGACGGCGCGATCCTGCGCAAGGACCTCAACGCGCTCCAGTTTCTCCAGCTCGTGATGCTCGTGCAGCAGAGTTGGGTGATCCCAGGCGGCGACCCGCATTCGCGCAGCGCGAACCTGCATCACAACGTGTCCAACACCTGCACGGTGCGAGCGGACGAGTGGGACGCGGTGGCGGACTTCATCTGGACGAACCGCGCCCTGTTCACCGGCGTGTCGCTGTTGCAGGACGCGGGCGACAAGGCCTACCCGCAGGCCCCGCGCGAGGAGGTTTCGACCGAGGCGGACATCGCACGCTGGAACGCCCTGCGCCCGCGTCACGTCGATTACACGAAGCTGCGCGAGCAAAGCGACCAGACGAACTTGAAAGACATCGTCGCCTGCGCCGGCGGCGCCTGCGAGCTGGTGTGAGAGCAGGAGCGCTCCGCGTTTCTTTCGATTTTTTCGGCTGGCACGGCGCCTCCGTGACCAAGCCATGCCAGCCGGGGCAGGGGGCCGCGGTGGAAACATTTTTCGCCGCGTTGCCAGCGGCCTGAGCACAGGTTCAGGGTGGGGTTCTGCGATGAACCCCACCCCCGTCGACCCCGCCGTGATTTTTAGGTTTTCGAAGCGCGCGTTCGGTCGTCTGGGCGTGTGTGCGCTCGGCGTCGCGGGATTTTTGTTTGTGTCTGGAATCGCCTCGGCCAACGAGCCCGCTCGCCGCGGGAGCGTGGCATGGGCGCGCATGATCACGCCGCATGTGAGGTCGAGCGGGCATGTCGAGCAGGACGGCCCGCTGGCGGAGTTTCTGCGGAAGCAGACGAGCTTGGACTTCGACCCGGCCTGGCGCCCGGTCACGCCGGACAACCTAGAGCAGCTCTGCGGCTACCCGTTTATCTACGTCAAGGAACTGACCGGCGTCACCGATCCGAAGGCGCTCGCGAACATCCGCGAATACCTCGGTCGCGGTGGCTTTCTTTTCATCGATCCGTGCACCAACGGCTACAGTTGGCCGGAGAGGCACAAGCTCGCCGAAAACCACGTGGAGTTTTTCAAACGCCTGTTCCCCGACTGCGAAGCCCGCGAACTGCCCGACGACCACGAGCTCTATCACGTCTATTTTTCCGTGAGCGTGGACGATCTGTTCACGCCGGACATGATCGCGCGCGGCGCGGAAAAGCCGCCGCACATCGGGCTGCGGGGAATCTTCCGCGAAGGGCGGATGATCGCCTTGATCAGCGTGAACGGCCTCGAATGCGGCTGGCCGCATACCCCGCAGCGCATGCCGGGGTGCATTCATCTGATCGTGAACGCCTATGTTTACGCGATGATCGCCAGCCCCGGGTCGCCCGGTTCCCGCCTGTGGCGGTGACGAAAGTCTGCGAAGCTCAGGAGGCGCGGCGGCGTCGACGGGTCGCCCCGTGCGCGAAGGCGAGCGCGCCGATGCCGGCGAGGGCGGCGGCGGAGGCGGGCTCGGGGACGGGGCTCGGGGGATTGTCGCCGACGGCGGTGATGATCGTCAGGTAGTCGACATACATCGTGCCGATGCCGCTCACGGTGGAAGCGGAGCCGTCGCCGATGAGGAGGAAGTTGGTGGCGCCGGTAAGCGCGGCGCCGCC
>CBIHRE010000633.1:0-3216 GCA_966212385.1 uncultured Akkermansia sp.
TGCCAACGGCCGGGGGGGGCGCGGCCGGGTCGTCGGCCACCGCGGGCGCCGCGGCTCCCGGCCGCCCTCCGCCACGGGGGGGCGCGGCCGCCGGCCGCGCCGCGGGTGCGACGAGCAGTGGAGCCGGTGCCGGCGCCGCGCTGGCCAAAGGCACGCGCACGCTGCTGCTGGCTTTCGCGACCACCGACGAAGGGCTGACGTTTTCGGCGTGGTGGCTCGCCTCCGATAAATCTCGCGTGCCCGCCCTCGGGCCGGCTTCGCGCGAGCCGAACGTGCCGCACGCCAGCTCGGGCGAACGCGCCAAACTCATCGGCCTCGCCTCCTACGCGCGCAAGTCCCACTTCGTTTATCGGCAGGAGTCGGGGACCTATTTGATGGGTTCGGTCGCGGAGATCCCGAACTTCCTGAAGTCCACCCTGCCGGCTTGGAAAAAACTCTTCGGCGTCGAGCTCGACGCCGCCTCCGCGCTCCTGCTCAAGGGGCCGCAGGAGATCACGATCGAGGCGGTGGCCGGCACCACCCGCCGCGGCGCGAAGGGCGCGGGCCTCGACGCCGCGCTCGACCTGCGTTGGATTTTCAAGGCCGGCGAGCGCCTGCTCACCGACGTCGAGGTGAAGACGCTGACCGCGAAGAACACGACGCCGGTCATCCTGCCGAGCGTGGGCATCGTCAGCCTGCCGGTGGAAAAACTCGCGGTGGTTCGCTCGTGGGAAAAAGGCGCGGCGGAGACGCACGGCGAGGGCGCGATGTCGCCCTACCTGATTTTCTCCCTGTTCAACGACGCTCGTTTCAAGCTGACGCTCTCGCCCGAGCTCGCGGCCTGGCGCGACAGCGTCTTGGCCGGCCCGAAGATCGCCCCGGAGCTGCCCGAGCGCCTTCGTCCCTACCAGCGCCGCGGCGTCGAGTGGATGCACCACCTCGCCGACAAAGGCTGCCACGGCCTGCTCGCCGACGAGATGGGTCTCGGAAAGACGCTCCAGGTGATCACGCTGCTCGCCACGCGCCGCATCGACGATCTGCCCTGCCTCATCGTGTGCCCGGCGAGCGTGGTGCCCGTCTGGCAGGAGGAGATCGCGCGTTTCCATCCGGAGTTGCCCGTCGACGTGCTGAAAACCGGCCACGACTTCTCGTCGCGGGGCGCGCCCTGCGTCTGGCTCTCCAGCTACACGCAGCTCCGGAAGCACCGCTCGATCCTGTCGAAGCACAAGTTCGCCTACGCCGTGCTCGACGAGGGCCAGTTCATCAAGAACCCCGACGCGAAGGTCACGCAGACCTGCTTCGCGATCCGCGCCGCGCACCGCATCGTGTTGTCCGGCACGCCGCTGGAGAACCGCCAGCTCGATCTCTGGTCGATCTTCCGCTACCTGTTGCCCGGGCTGCTCGGCTCGCGCACGGCATTTGAAAACGCGATCGCGACCGACCGCGCCGGCACGCTCGCGCGCCTGCGCGCGCAGCTCGCGCCCTTCATGCTGCGCCGCACGAAGGCCGAGGTCGCGGCCGAGTTGCCCCCCAAGCAGGAGATGGAGCTCATCTGCCCGCTCACCGACGTGCAGCGCGAGGAATACGCCCGCATCTGCAACGAGGGCCTCACCCGCCTCGGCGACGACGTGGGCGCGGCGATGCGCGAGAAGAGCTTCGGCTTCCTCGCGTTGCTCACGCGGCTTCGCCAGGTGTGTTGCGATCCGGATATGCTGCCTTGGCGCAAGGCCCCGCTCGCCGACTCGGGCAAGATCTCGCTCCTCATGGAAAAGCTCACGGAGATCGTGGGCAGCGGCCACAAGGTCGTGATCTTCTCGCAGTTCGTGATGCTGCTCGACCGCGTGAAGGAGGCGCTCGCGCAAAACTTCCCCGATCTCGCGCGTTACGAGCTGACCGGCATGACGCTCGATCGGCAGAAGCCCGTGCAATCCTTCCAGACCGCGGAGGGCGCGGCGGCCATGCTCGTCTCGCTCAAGGCGGCCGGCACCGGCATCACGCTGCACGCCGCGGACTACGTTTTCCTGCTCGATCCTTGGTGGAACCCGGCGGTCGAGGCGCAGGCGGTGGACCGCGTGCACCGGCTCGGCCAGAAGAGCACGGTCTTCGTCTATCGTATGGTCACGGCCGGCACGATCGAGGAGCGCATCGAGGCGCTGAAGGTCTCGAAGAAAAATCTCTTCAACCAGGTCGTCGGCGGCCAGGAGGGCGACTTCGACCTCAGCCAGCACTTCGTGTCGTTGCGCGAGCTCGTGCAGCTCACGGGCACGGCGAGCGTCGACAACCCCGACGCGGGCGGCGGCGAGGGTGGCTCGGGCGACGCCTCGGCTTCGGTGGCGGGCACGGTGCCCGTGCCGCTGCCGATCCCGACGGCGGCGAAGTGATGCCGGAGGGCGCTGATTTTAGACTTTGTATCCGAGGTGGGCGGGCACGTCCCTGTGCCCGTTGCTTGAATATCGAGCCACGGGCGGAGCAACTATCTTGATTTGGTGTTTTGAGGAGATGGGTGAGAGGACCCGCTCGTCCACCGATGATGCAAAAACGATCGAATACCCGATTCAGTCGACCACGAGCGTGCCTTGCGCCGGATCACGGGTGAGCTCGCGGAACCAGGCGGAAATGCGCGCGGTGACGGGGCCGGGCACCGGGTCGTAGTCGTGCGCGTCGAGGCGGCGCACGGGCGTGATCTCGCCCATCGTGCCGGTGACGAACATCTCTTCGGCGCGGATCAACTCGGAGGCGGGGATGTCGCGGACCTCCGCGCGTTGGCCGTGCCGTTCGCAAAGCTCCAGCACGGCGGCGCGGGTGACGCCCTCGGGGCAGGCACGCGTGGTCGAGGTGTGCACGACGCCGTCCTTCACGATAAAGACGTGGGTCGCGTTGGTCTCGGCCAGCATGCCTTCGGTGTCGAGCATGAGGGCGTCGTCGGCGCCGGCGGCGTTGGCCTCGATCTTGGCGAGGATGCTCGTGAGCTGGTTGCAGCTGTGGATGTGCTGGTCGAGCACGTCGGCGAAGGGCCGGCGCTGCCGCACGGTGACGAGATGCACGCCCGCGGTGTTGTTGTAAACGGGCGGTTTGTGCTCGGCCAAAATGAAGAAGGAACAGCCGCGGCGGTTGATGCGGGGATCGAGGCCGCTGGTGTATTTGACTCCTCGCGACACGGTGAGGCGGATGTGCACGCGATCTCGCATGGAGTTGGCGGCGAGCGTGCGCTTCAGTTCGGCGACGAGCTGGCTGTCC
>CBIHRE010000634.1:0-3215 GCA_966212385.1 uncultured Akkermansia sp.
GCAACTCCGTGGGGGGCTTAATACCGGGGGCTTGTTGTTTTTAGAGTTTGGGTGCGGGGGTGGGGGGGCGCGTCCCCGCGCCCGCTGCTTGGATATCGAGCCACGGGCGGAGGGACCCGCCCGTCCACCTAAAATCTGGAAGCTACCAGCCACTGGTATCAGCCCAACGCGAGACCGAGGTGGCGGGCGAGGCGTTGCTCGCGGATGCCGTAGAAGGCGGCGAAGGCACGGACGCGGGCGAGGGCGGCGGGATCGGGTTCGAAGGTGGGGCCGCGCGCGGCGAGGGCGGCGGGGCGCGTGGCGGCGATCATGAGGTTCTTCGCGGTGTGCTCGGTGGAGACGAATTCGAAGACTTTGGTGCGGTAGCCGGCGACCTCGAGGAGCTGGGCGCGGAGGGCGTCGGTGACGAACTCGGCCTGGCGTTCGAGGAAAATGCCGTGGCGGAGCGCGTCGGCGAGGGCGGCGGGCGGGACGAGGCGCGGGCGCAGCTCTTTTTGGCAACAGGGGGAAACGACGAGGAGGCGCGCGCCGGCGGCGTGGCCGGCGGCGAGGGCGTCGTCGGTGGCGGTGTCGCAGGCGTGAAGCGCGATGAGCGCGTCGAGTTGTCCGAGCGAAGCGGTCGCGGCGGAGCGGGATGAAGGGATCTCGCCTTCGGTGAAACGCAGGCGCGGCGCGAGACCGCATTCGGCGGCGACGCGGTTGCAGGTGGCGACGAGGTCGGCGCGGCGTTCGATGCCGAGGACCTCGGCGCGGGGGCCGAGGAGGTCGGCGAGGGCGAAGGTGAGGTAACCTTTGCCGGCGCCCATGTCGGCAAGGCGGAGAGGCGAGGAGGCGGGAAGGGAGGGCGTGGAGTCGGAAGAGAGTGGCACGGGCGTCTCGCCCGTGGGATTGGCGGACATGGGCGAGACGCCCATGCCACTTTCTAGGCCGGATTCGGCGAGGAGGGACTGGAGAAGTTCGGCGAATTTTTCGATCTGGCGGAATTTGTGCGCCATGCCTTCGCGGGGCTGGCCGCGGTCGTTGGTGACGCCGAGGGCGCGGAGCCAGGGGGCGTCGGGCGCGATGAGGCGGGTTTTCGTGCGGTCGTGAGCGGCCGGAGGGATGGGCGGGGCGCTGTCGGCGGTTTTCACGCGAAGGCGCGCAGGACGGGCGGAGTCGGCGGATTGCTCGAGTTGCGCGGTTTGAAGCGGGGTAAAGAGGTGGGCGTCGAGGAAGGCGTCGGCGAGAAGGCGGAGGAGGAGTGGCTCAGCCTCGGCGGGGGGGAGGTTTTTGGTGATGTCGCGCGTGTCGTGGCGGTAGAGGAGCGAGATGGGGGGGCCGGCTTTCAGGACGATGGGACGGGCGAAGACGTTGCGCAGCGTGGGGTCGGACGCGCCGGCGCGAGGCTTGCCCAGCGTGAGCTTCACGAGGGCGGTTTGCGCGAGGGCGTCGTGGAGCAGGGCTTGGAAGCGGGCGAGGGCGTCGGGCGGCGGCATGGGCGGTGGGAACGGAGGCAGGAGAACGTCGGAGCGTTATTTCTTAGACACGGAGAACACAGAGTTCGGACACAGAGGACACGGAGGGACGAGTAAGACGAGCAGAGGTGAACGGGATCTTGGTCGAAAACGCAAAGCCGGCGAAGTGGGAGGCTGAAAGGATTGGGATTTCCGAAGATGCGGTCAGAAGTCGACCGGATGTGGGGCGCGTGATGGCAGAGTATGATCGGGGATTCCTTATGGCTTCGATCAACATCGGCATCTCGGGGTGGCGTTATGCGCCGTGGCGAGGCGTGTTTTACCCGAAGGGGCTGCCGCAGCGGAACGAGTTGGCTTACGCGTCGAGCCTGTTCCCGACGATCGAGATCAACGGGTCGTTTTACTCGTTGCAGCGGCCCGAGAGCTACTGGGCTTGGAGCGAGGCGACGCCGCGGCATTTCCAGTTTTCGGTGAAGGCGCCGCGTTTCATCACGCACATCAAGCGGCTGCGGGAGATCGAGACACCGCTGGCGAATTTCTTCGCGTCGGGCGTGCTGCGGCTGGGGGCGAAGTTCGGGCCGATCCTGTGGCAGTTTCCGCCGTCGTTTAAGTATGAGGCGGAGCGGATGGAGGCGTTTTTCGAGCTGTTGCCGAGGACGACGGCGGAGGCGGCGAAGCTGGCGGCGCGGCATGACGAGCATTTGAAGGCGGAAGCGTGGCTGGCGGTCGAGGGGCGTTCGCGGAATCTGAGGCACGCGGTGGAGATCCGGCACCGATCTTTCGAGACGGAGGAATTTGTCGCGCAGTTAAAGCACCATCGGGTCGGGCTGGTGGTGGCGGACACGGCGGGGAAGTGGCCGTTGATGGAGGATGTGACGGCGGACTTCATCTACGTGCGGCTACACGGCGACGAGGAGCTGTATGTTTCCGGATACACGGAAGAGGCGCTCGAAAATTGGGCGCGGCGGATCGCGGCGTGGTGCAAAGGCGGCGAGGTGAAAGACGCGCGGCGCGTCGGGCCGGCGGCGAAGAAGGCGGCGAAGGGGCGCGACGTTTTCGTGTATTTCGACAACGACGTGAAGGTGCAGGCGCCCTACGATGCGATGAAGCTGGCGCATAGACTCGGGCTGGGGCCGGCGCCGGAGGGCGTGCCGCCGCCGGACAGCGTGTCCGAGGTGCCGCGAGTGAACTGGCCGCGCTATGGCGGTGGCCGCGAGCGGAAGCCGGGCGGGCGCAAGTGACCGATCACACGACTTCCACGCGGTCGGGCAGTTCGTTTTGGTCGGTGGGCCGGCGTGGGAAGTGGGTGGCGAGCAGGGCGCTGGCGCGCTGGATGCCGAGGAGGAGGCCGGCGGTGAAATCGCCGCGCCGGAACTCGGTTTCCATGGCCGAGGAGACCTCGCGCCAGAAGGCCTCGCCGCAATGCGAGTGAACGGCCTCGTCGCCGATGATCGCGAAGCTGCGGCTTCGCGGTGCGAGGTAGATGAGCACGCCGTTTCGGGCGGTGGTCGCGGCCATGCCGAGGCGCTCGAACTCGCGTTGAGCGGAGGCGACAGGGTCGGGCGCGGCGGCGCGCGAGACGACGACGCGAAGCTCACCCGAGGTGCGAAGCTCGGCGGACGCGATCGCGGTTTGCACGCGGTCAAAGTCGATTTTGAGGGAATCGGCGGAGGCGGGGTTTTTCATGTTTACCATCCTCCTCCCGCGCCGCCGCCGCGGAAGCTGCCGCCGCCGCGGGAAAAGGAGCCGTTGCTTGACGAG
>CBIHRE010000635.1:0-3210 GCA_966212385.1 uncultured Akkermansia sp.
CGGACGCGGCTCGCTCCTCGGCACGCTGCTTGGCGTGGCGCTGCTCGGCTCCATCGGCACCGTCTTCACCTTCCTGCACATGGACCCCGCCTGGGAAAAAGCCATCCAAGGCGCCATCCTCCTCGTCGCCGTAGTGGCCGACACCGCTTTCCAAAAGGAGGCCCGCCGTGCCTGAAAACGCCTACTCCTCCGCGCCCGCCACCCCGGCGGTCTCCGCTCCGCCGCCCGGCCGCCCTTCGTGGCTCGCTCGCGTCTGCCCCAACGGCGAATGGGTGCTCGTCCTCGTGCTCCTCGCCGAGATCGCCGCCTTCGCCCTCGCGCACCCACGCTTTCTCTCGCTCGACAACGGCTTCGAGATCGCGCGCCTCGCAGCCGAGGTCGGTCTGCTCGCCTTCGGTCTCACCTTCGTGATCAAGACCGGCGGCATCGACCTCTCCGTCGGCTCCATGATGGGCCTTGTTGCCGTCACGCTCGGCGGCGCCTGGTCGCTCGGCCTGCCCATCTGGCTCGCCGCGCTCCTCGCCATCGCGCTAGGCGCGGCCGGTGGCGCGCTGCACGGTCTGCTGGTCACGCGTCTCCGCGTGCCGCCGCTCATCGTTACGCTCGGCACCTTCTCGCTCTACCGCGGTCTCGCCGAGGCGCTCACCGGCGGCGCGCGCAGCTACACGGGCTTCCCCGATTCGTTTCTCTCCCTCGGCCAGGGCTACCTCGGCGGCTGGCTGCCGGTGCAACTTCTCGTGGTCGGCGCGCTCTTCCTCGGGCTCTGGGTTCTGCTCCACCGCACCGTCTACGGCCGCGAACTCGGCGTCATCGGCTTCAACGCCGCGGGCGCGCGTTTCGCCGGCGTGCGCGTCGGCTCGGTCACGCTGCGCGCCTACGTGCTCTGCGGCGCTTGCGCGGCTCTCGCCGGCCTCGTCTACGTCTCGCGCATCGGCCAGGCCAAGGCCGACGCCGGTCTCGGCTACGAACTCACCGCCATCGCCGCCGTCGTGCTCGGCGGCGTCTCGATTAACGGCGGCCGCGGCACGCTTCACGGCACCCTGCTCGGTCTTCTCTGCCTGATCGTGCTGCAAAACGGCCTCCGTCTCGCCGGCCAGCCGAGCGAAATCGCCGGCCTCCTCACCGGCGCCGTGCTCATCGGCGCCATAGCCGCCTCGCAATTCCTCTTCCGTCCCAAAGCCCGGCCGGCCGCTTCTGGCTCCTCGCTCCCTGCTCCCGGCTCCCCGCTCTCAAACCCCGACGAACTCGACATGAAGAACAGTCAACTCGCCCTGCTTGTCGCCGCCATCCTCGGCGGCGCCGCGCTCATCGCCGTCAGCAACTTCTCCCTCTCCCGCGCCGTCCGCGATGTCGCCGCCGCGCACGCCGCCGCTCCGGCCGGCTCGTCTTCTTCCACCGCTACCGGCTCGTCCGCCCATGTCGCCGCACCGGTTCCGGCCGTGAAGCCCGTCCTCGCGCTCACCCCGAAGGCCAAGGCCGATCCCTATTTCGTCTCCTGCAAACAGGGCGCCGACGAAGCCGCCGCCGAGCTCGGCGTCGATCTTCTCTGGGACGCGCCGACCGATCCCGATCCGGCCAAGCAGACCGAGGTCGTCGAGGCCTGGATCACTCGCGGCGTGAACGCCATCGCCGCGAGCTGCGCCAGCCCCGAGGCGCTTTCCTCCGTGCTCCGCAAGGCCCAGGCCCGCGGCATCAAGGTCGTCTCTTGGGATGCCGACGCGAAGGCCGACGCCCGCTCCTTCTTTGTCAATCAAGCCACCTCCGAAGGCATCGGCTCCACACTCGCCGACGAGGGCGCGCGTCTCGCCGGCGGTTCGGGCCGCTACGCGATCATCACCGCTTCGCTCACCGACTCGAACCAGAACGAGTGGATCAAGTTCATCAAAGCCCGCATGGCCGAGAAATACCCGAACATGACTCTCGCCGCGGTGCATCCTTCCGAGGGCCAGCGCGACCGCGCCATGACCGAGGCGCGCAACATCGTCCGCGCCTACCCCGACGTGAAGGTGATCATCGCCGTCGCCGCCCCCGCCGTCCCCGGCGCCGCCGAGGCGCTGAAGCAGGAGAACCGTCGCGACGTGAAGCTCACCGGCCTCTCCGTGCCGAGCCTCTGCAAAGCCTACGTCCACGACGACTGGATCCAAAGCATCGTCCTCTGGAACACCCGCGACCTCGGCTACCTCACCGTGCGCGCCGCGCAGGCCGTGCAGACCGGCGAGCTCAAGCCCGGTGCGACGTCCTTCGCCGCCGGCCGACTTGGCACGCTGAAGGTCGAGGGCGACCAGATCATCCTCGGCAAGCCCTTCATCTTCGACGCCTCGAACATCGACCAGTTCAACTTCTGAGGCTTGCTTGGGGAGGGACGAAGCTTGGCTGCAGTAGACTGGCGGATGCCGTGGCTTTGCCCTTGTCCGGCTTAACTTGGCATGGCTTGGTTCGGGGCGCTCATCTCGGGTGCCCGTAGCTCAGCTGGATAGAGCAGCCGCCTTCTAAGCGGCTGGTCGTGGGTTCGAATCCCGCCGGGCACACCAGAGGCGGGCTTGCCTTCGCCGAAGCGGTCTTCGACGTTTCTGGGTATGAAGCTCTTACCCCGGGGCAGGTGGGCGTGGATCCGGCTCGGCTCGCTGCTCGCTCTTCTAGGCGCCGCCTGCGTTTATTTTCACGTCTACGGCTTGGTGCATCTCCTCGCGTATTCCCCGCGCGAGGGCGACGTGGTGTTTCAATCTTTGCCACGTGGCGATCTGGTGGACGCGATCGAGGGCATCACGAATTCGCCGTTCTCCCATTGCGGCGTGGTGATGAAAAACGCCGACGGTCGCTGGGTCGTGCACGAGGCGATCGGCGTGGTGCGCGAGACGCCGCTTTACCTGTGGGTCGTGCGCGGACGCGGCGCGCGGATCGACGTCTGGCGCTGGCGGGAAATAGACGCGAAGGATCTTGCCGCGCTGCGCGCCGCGCTGGGGCGGTATACGGGAAGGCACTACGACTACCGTTACGCGCCGGGAGACGAGGAGATCTACTGCTCCGAGCTGGTTTTCAAGGCCTACCGCGACGCCTATGGCGTGGAGCTGGGGACTTGGGACAAACTCGGCGACCTGAACTGGAAGCCCTTCGAGGCCTTCATTCGGGAGATGGAGAACGGGGCGCTTCCTCTGGCTCGTCCGATGATCACGCCGGTCGGCGTCACGCGCAGTCCCGCGCTTGAGAAGG
>CBIHRE010000636.1:0-3210 GCA_966212385.1 uncultured Akkermansia sp.
CCCAAACCATAACTAATCCACTGCTCATCCTGTCCAACCGACGGGGTCCACTTCAACCGGCCACCTTCGATTCGACCTCAAAATCGCCATTCGCATCCATTGAGATTGGACGTCCCCTGCACACATGCGCTTTTCGGGTTACTTTTACGCAACAGTTGTCGCTGCCCGCTAGCCAGCGGATGCCGCGTCTGCTAACTTTTCAAACCGAGAGATGGAAAAACGCCTCCTTAAGGTCCGCACAGTCATCATTTCCGACGTCCACCTTGGCACGCACGATTCGAAGGCGCGCGAGGTGAATCATTTCCTGAAATACACCCGCTGCGAAAAGCTGATCCTCAACGGAGACATCATCGACGGCTGGCGCCTCAAGCAGGCCCCCTACTGGCCACGCACCCACACTCGCTTCGTCCGCCTCGTGCTCAAAAAACTCGAAAAACGCGGCACACACGTGGTCTACCTGCGCGGCAATCACGACGATATTCTCGCCCGCTTCATCCCCGTCCAATTCGAGAACCTCGAGATCGTCGAGGACCACGTCCACGAAACCGCCGACGGCAAACGCTACTTCGTCCTCCACGGAGATGTTTTCGACACCGTCACCAAAAACTTCGTCTTTCTCGCCTACCTCGGCGACTGGGGCTACCGGGCCCTCATGCGCCTCAACCGCCTCTACAACAAGTGGCGCTCCTGGCGCGGCAAGGAATATTACTCCATCTCCAAGGCGATCAAGGCCCGTGTAAAACAGGCAGTGAACCACGTATCCAATTTTGAACAACATATCGCCGAACTCGCCAAGAGCCGCGGCTGCGTTGGCGTCATGTGCGGACACATCCACACCGCCGCCGACCGCATGATGGGCGACGTCCACTACCTCAACAGCGGCGATTGGGTTGAGAGTCTGACCGCCATCGTCGAACATCACGACGGACGCTTCGAGCTGATCGACTTTGAGGGCTTCCGCAAAAACTTCCCACTAGAGGAAGAACCGGCCGAGGGCACCGACCTCCCGCTGGAGGTTGAACAAGGCACAAGCGCCTAGCGTCCCGCATCGGCGCGGGCGCTCCGCCGCG
The DNA here is from genome assembly GCA_966212385.1 of uncultured Akkermansia sp. GTDB lineage: Bacteria > Verrucomicrobiota > Verrucomicrobiia > Opitutales > Opitutaceae > IMCC26134_A. Next base: position 1,071 of record CBIHRE010000636.1, read on the forward strand.
TCAGCAGAAAAACCAATCGCGGCAAGCTTTGGCAACGAACCCACGCGAGGATCAGCGCGGATAGAAACGACCGCGACGGTTTGGCTGCTACCAGCGCTTCCAATACACCATCTACGCGCATCCGTTTCTTGCGTAGGCGATCCCAGACTCTTCTGCGACGCTTGCCCCTTTCTTTCGTGCCGTTCGCGTATTTTGCCGTTTCAAAACCCCGTTCTCCGCTCAGCACAGATTCACCGGATCCACATCCAGCACCTGGATCATGTCCTCCGGCCACTCGAACGCCCCCCGCAGCCGCGCCACCTCCGCCACGATCTTTGTCACCGGCGTGTTGCAGAAATACCACAGCTGCCAGCGATACTCGTCCTGGATTTTCTCTATCGGCGCCGCCGCCGGCCCCATCAGCGTAACCTTCTCGCCCAACGCCTCCTCCACTCGCTTCTTCCACGCTTCCGCGAAGAAACGCAGCTTCTCCGGGTTCGGCCCGCGAAACAGGTGGTGCAACAGATGCCGCGACGGCGGATAACCGAAATCCCGCCGCACCTTCAGTTCCGTTTCCGCGAATCCCACGTAGTCCGCATGCCTTGAAAACTGGATCGCCCCCGCCGTCGGCGTGAAGGTCTGCACCACCACCTCGCCCGCCCGGTCGCCGCGCCCCGCCCGCCCCGCCACCTGCACGAGCAGCTGAAAGGTCCGCTCGTTCGCGCGAAAATCCGGCACGTGCATCGAGAGGTCCGCGTCCACCAGCCCCACCAGCGTCACGTTGGGGAAATCCAGCCCCTTCGCGATCATCTGCGTGCCGATCAGGATGTCGATCCGCCCCGCGCGAAAGGCCGACAACACCTCGCGGAAGCGGTTTTTCTTCTGCATCGTGTCCGTATCGATTCGCTCGATACGCGCTTTCGGCAGCACCCGCCGCACCGATTCCTCCACCCGCTGCGTGCCCGTCCCGCGCCACTTGATCTCCGGCGAGACGCAGCTCGGGCAACGGTCCGGCGCGTTCCGCTGATGCCCGCACATGTGGCAGCGCAGCGTCTCGTCCGTCCGGTGGTAGGTCATGCTCACGCTGCAATGCGGACACTCCTCCACGTGCCCGCACTTCCGGCACTGCATCGCCGACGAGTAGCCGCGCCGATTGATGAACAGGATGATCTGCTCCTTCTTCGCCAGCCGTCCCAGCATCGCGTCCACCAGCCGCCGCGAGAGCGTCGCCACGCCGCCGCGCTGTCGCATCGCCTCCACCTTCATGTCCACCACGTCGATGTAGGGCAGCTTCCGGTCGTCGATACGCTGCGTCAGCTTCAGCAGCCCATACTTCCCCGCGCTCGCGTTCGCCCAGGTCTCGAGCGAAGGCGTCGCCGAGCCGAGAAGGCACAAGGCCCCGCACAACTTCGCCCGGTAGATCGCCGTGTCACGCCCGTGGTAGCGCGGCGTCTCGTCCTGCTTATAGGCCGGCTCGTGCTCCTCATCGACCACGATCAACCGCAGATTCCGCACCGGCGCGAACACCGCCGACCGCGCCCCCCCCACCACGCGCGCCTCGCCCGTCGCCAGCGCCAGCCAGCCGTCCCGCCGCTCGCCCTCGCTCAACATGCTGTGCCACACCACCGCCTTGTGCCCCGGCGCGATCGCCTCCAGCCGCGACCGCAGCCGCGCCACCGTCTGCGGTGTCAAGGCCACCTCCGGCACGAGAAACGCCACTCCCCCGCCCGCCTCCAACGCCTCGTGGATCGCGCGCAGATACACCTCGGTCTTCCCCGAACCCGTCACCCCGAAGAGCAGTTGCACGCCAAACTTCTCCTCCTTCAAAGCGGCCACCAGCACGTCCACCGCCGCCTGCTGCTCCCCATTGAGCGCATGCGGCTGCGCCGCCACATGCTCCCCCGCCGCATGATCGTCCGCATAGGCCACGCGCTCCACCCGCCGCGACTCCTCGCGCAAGAGCCCGCGCGTCACCAGCCCGTTGATCGTCGCCGCCGACACGCCCATGCGCTCGATCGTGAGCGATTTCAAAACCGGCCGCGGCTGCACGCGAAGAAACTCATAGACCTTCGCCTGCGCCGGCGCGCGCTTCGCCAAGGCCGCCGCCTCCTCCGGCGTCGCCTGCCGCGCCACCACCAGCAACTTTTCCTGCTTCAGCGAG
>CBIHRE010000637.1:0-3202 GCA_966212385.1 uncultured Akkermansia sp.
CGCCCGCCAAGTGAGGCCCCGCGAAACGCAGCCGCGAATGCATCGCATCCCACCCTGGTCGCCCGGAATCTCCCATTCGATCCCGTGCTCAACGCGCTGCGCGAGTTCGCGCCGTCTTCGCCGCACGGGGAGGCGCATCTCGAAGCGGCGGTCGCGCAGGCGACGCGCGAGCCGGGCAAACTCGTTCGCGCCCGGCTCGCGCACACCGCGGCGCTCGTCCACGGGCTGGGCGAGGGCGAGGCGCTGCAACTCGCGTGCGCGGTGGAATATTTTCACACCGCGTCGCTATTGCTCGACGATCTCCCGTGCATGGACGACGCGGCGACGCGGCGCGGCTTGCCTTGCGTGCACAAGCTCCACGGCGAGGCGACGGCGATCCTCGCCGCGTTGGCCTTGATCAACCGCGCCTACGCGCTGGTGGGCTTCGCCTTTGCGGAGCAACCGCTCGCGGTGCGCCTCCAGGCGATGGCCTGCGTGGACGGCTGCCTCGGCCCGGCGGGCCTGGTCGGCGGCCAGGCGGCGGACTTGCGCTACGGCGAGACGCGGGGCGGCGCGCGGGCGGTGGCGAAGATCGCGGCGGCCAAGACCGGCGCGCTGTTTTGGATGGCGGTCTTTCTTCCCGCGCTGGCGGCGAATGCGGACGCGGCCGAGCGTCGCGATCTGAAGCGGCTCTGCGTCTACTGGGGCCTCGCCTTCCAAGCGATCGACGACCTCGGCGACGTGCTGAAGTCGCAGACCGAGGCAGGCAAATCGACCGGGCGCGACGCTCTGCTTGCGCGCCCGAATATGGCCATCGTGCTCGGCGTGAGAGCGGCGCGCGAACGCGTGGAGCGTCTCGCGCGGCTGGCGGGCGCGGCGACGCTCCGTCTGGCGGCGCGCGGTGCGCGCTGGAGTTACCTCGGCAAGTTTCACGAGGAAGGTTTCGTCCTCGCGCAGCGGCGCGCGACGCAGGCGGCGGAGGCCTTGATCGCGGCCTGAGCGCGGAGTGAAACCAAGATGATCAGATTTCGTTATCTCAGCCTCGCGTTCACCAATCTGCGCCGCCACCGGCTGCGCGCGCTGATCGGCGTGGCCGGCATCGCCTTCGGCGTGGCGGCGATGCTCACGATCCTAGCGGTGGTGCACGGGGCGATCGGCATGTTCGAGCGAATCCTCAGCACCGACAGCGATTACCTCGTCTTCGAGCGCAAGGTGTCAGACCTCTTTTTCAGCTCGGTCACGCCCGCGCAACTCGCCGCGGTGCGGGCGCGTCCCGAGGTGGCGGAGGCGCACGCGATGCTCTTTGGGCTGGTGTCGGCCGAGGGGCATCCGGTGATCACCTGTTTCGGCCTTGAGCCGACCGATCCGCGGCTGCGGCGCGCGCAGTGGCGCGGCGGCTCGGCGCAGGATTTCGGCGTGCGGAAAGGCGAGGTGTTTCTCGGCACGCGGGCGGCGGAGTTTTTGTCCGCGCGCGTTGGCGAGAAGGTGGAGATCGGCCGCGCCGAGTTCGTGGTCGGGGGGATTTTCCGCACGGAAAACGGCTTCGAGGACGGCGGCGTGTTCATGCCGATCGCGGAGGCGCAGGCTTTTTTCCATCGCGAGGATACGGCATCCATCGTGGCGGTGAAACTGCGCGACCGGGCGGCGGGCAAGGGCTTCAAGGCGGCGCTCGAGGCGGCGCAGTCCGGGGTGATGGCGCTGGAGAACCGCGAGTTCAGCCAGAGTTACAATAGCTTCAAAATCCTGCACGTGACCGCGTGGGCGGTGGGCGTCTGCGCCTTCGTGCTCGGCGGGCTGGGCGTGGCGAACACGATGCTGCTCTCGGTCTTCGGGCGCATCCGCGAGCTCGCGGTGCTGCGGGTCTGCGGCTTTGGCGCGGGGCAGATCGGCGCGCTGGTCGTGGCGGAGTCGCTGGCGCTGGCGGCGGCCGGTCTCGTGCTGGGCTCCGGACTCGGCGCGGCGGTGCTGGCCTTGCTGGCGCGCTTGCCGGATTTGCAGGGTTACATGGAGGCGCGGCTGACCGGACCGGTCGTGGCGGGCATCGTCGCGACGGCGTTTCTCACCGCGCTGGCGGGGGCGCTTTATCCGGCCTGGTATGCGGCGCGGATCCAGCCGGCGGAGGCTTTGCGTTATGAGTGACACGCCCGTGAAAAATCCGGAGGGGCGCGGCGAGGTTCTTGCCGAGGCGCGCGAGGTTTGGAAGAGCTACGACTCGGGCCGCATCGACGTGCTTCGTGGGGCGACGATGAGCGTGCGCGCCGGCGAGCTCGTCGCGCTCTGGGGCGCCTCGGGATCGGGCAAAAGCACGCTGCTGCACCTGCTCGGCGGACTCGACGTGCCCGACCGCGGCGACCTGCGCGTGTGCGGGCTCGATCCGCGCGAGGAGGCGCAGCGGCTGTTGCTGCGGCGCCACTCGCTGGGTTTTGTTTTTCAACTCCACAACCTCATCCCCGATCTGACGGTGGAGGAGAACATCCGCCTGCCGGCGCTGGCGCTGGGCGCGACGAAGGTCGCGATGACGGCGCGGGTCCGCGCGCTTGCCGAGCGCGTGGGGCTGGAGCACCGGCTCCGTCATCGGGCGCAGGATCTTTCGGGCGGCGAGCGGCAGCGCGTGGCGATCTGCCGGGCGCTGATGAACTCGCCGCGCCTGCTGCTGGCGGACGAGCCCACGGGCTCGCTCGACGAGCAGACGGGCGAAAAGGTGTTCGCGCTGCTCAAGGATCTGGCGCGCTCGGAGAGGGTCGCGGTCGTGCTTTGCACGCATGAGCGGCGTTTCGCCGAGGCCTGCGACCGTCTGCTGCGGGTGCGGGCGGGGCGGGTGGAGGAGTTGTGAGCGAGCCGGGTTTTCAGTCGGAGCTGGCGAGGGCGGTGCGCGTCCACTCGCTCGGCTGGCTGCTTGCGGCGAACGCGGCGGGCCTGGTCCTCGCGGCGCTTTTGGTCTGGCCTGATCTCGGCGGCGGCGCGGCGTGGCTGAGCTACGGGCGCTGGGCGCCGGCGCATTTGAACGGCCAGCTCTACGGCTGGTGCGCGCTGCCGTTGGTCGGGGCGCTGCTCGCGGCGTGCCTCGAACCGCGTCATCCCGCCGCGGTGGCGCAGGGCAGGCTGGCTTTGCGGGCATGGTCGGTGGCGCTCGCGCTCGGCTGTGTCGCGTGGCTGTCCGGATTTACGAGCGGGAAGCTGTTTCTCGACTGGGCGGGCTGGGCGCGGCCGATCCTCGCCATCG
>CBIHRE010000638.1:0-3188 GCA_966212385.1 uncultured Akkermansia sp.
CCCAGCTCGCGCTGCCGCTCAACGACGGAACCACGCTTCGCCTCCCTCTGCCCGTCCCCGCCATCGGCCCCGCCCCGCGCTGGTATCGCGTCGCGCTCGACGCCGACGATCTCCCGGCCGACGACACCGTCTGGCTCGTCGCCCCGTCTCCGCGGGCCGCCGGCGTCCCCGTTCTCCTCGACCGTTCGACAGCCGCCGGCGCCGATCACCTCGCCACCGCCTTCGCCTCCCTCGCCGAGCTCCCACCCGGTCTGCATGTCCTCCGCCCGCCCGCCACCGCCTGGCCCACGCCCGCGCTCGCCGTGCTCCGCGAGGACGCGTCCTTCGCCGGCCCCGCCGCCGAGCGTCTCGACACCTTCCTCGCCTCGGGCGGAGGCGCTCTCGTTTTCCTCGGCGACGGCCCCAACCGCCTCCGCTGGCTCTCCAAACACGGCGTGACGCCTCGCCCCCTCGCCACGGCTCCCGCCCGCATCGGAGATTGGGCGCCCGATCACCCCTTCGTCGGTCCGCTCGCCGCGCGCGGCCTGCGCCAGCTCGTCGGCTGGGAATTCGCCCGCGCCTGGTCCCTCCCCGCCGAAGCCTGCGAGCCCATCGCGTTTTGGAGCGACGGCACGCCCGCCCTCGGCCAATTCGCCGCCGGCCCCGGCCGAGTCCTCCTCGCCGGCTGGCAGCCCGACCGCGGCGCCGGCGATTGGCCCGTCAACGCCGCCTTCGTGCCCTTCCTCCATCGCGCCGCGACCCACCTCCTCGACCTCGCCGCGGCGGATACCGCCGCCGCCCCGCGCGTCGGCAATCCGCTCCCGCTGCCCGGCGTCGGCGTTTGGCGCGCTCTCTCCGGCCCCGCCGCCGACAACAAATCAGCCTCGCCGGCCAAAGCCTCCGACTCCGTCACGCCCGCGGCCCCCGGCCTCTATGAATTCGCCGCCGCCGGCACGCCGCCACGCCTCTACGCCGTGGGCCTCGATCCCGCCGAAAGCGATCTCTCGCCCGGCTCCGCGGACCGCCCATGGCAAAGCCTCGCCAACCCCAAACCCGCCTCCGCCAAGGGCAAGGATTCGCCGCCCTCCGCCGCCATCCTCGCCACGGAACCGCAAAGCCCGCTCTGGTGGTGGGCCTTCGCCGCCCTCGCTCTCTTCGCCCTCGCCGAACTCGGCCTCGCCAATCGCACCTCCCGATGAAGACCGCCGTTCCCGCCCGCTTTCTCGCCCGCGCCCATCTCCGCGCCCGGAGCCTGCCCCTGGCCGTCTCGCTCCTGCTTGCCCTGCTCTCCGTCGCGACGACCTCCGCCGGCCTCCTGCGCTGGTGGTCGCCCACGCCCTTCCTTCCGATCGCCCTCGGCCTGGCCTCGCTTGTAGTCCTCATTCTTTGGATACGCCGGCTCCGTCGGATCACCGCTCCGGGGCTTGCCCGCTCCCTCGACGCCGAATGGGCGCTGTCCTCCCGTCTCGAGGCCGCGGCCGAGCTGGCCGGCGACCCCTCCGCCTTCGCCGCCGCCCAGCGTTCCGACGCCGCCTCGCGTCTTGCCGGCCGCCCCGAACCTCGCTCCGCGCTTTGGAACACCGCCATCGCCCTCGTCGTGGTCGCGCTCCTGGTCCTGCTTTGCGAAACCGGCGTCATCGCCTGGCGCCTCGTCTCCACCGGCTCCATCGCACCCATGGCCGTCGTGCCGCCGGCCCCGCCCGACATCTCCGCCACCCTCTCCTGGCGTTCCCCGAAACCCGAGATCAAGGCCACCGCCATCGAGGAGGTCCCGCTCGCCGCCACCGCCGACATCCACGTCGGCCTGAAAAGCGTCACCCTCGAGATCGACGTCAACGGCGAGGCCCGTCCCTCGCGCCCGCTCGACGCCGCCATCCTCGCCACGCTCTCCTCCCCCGGCAAACACCCGGTCGAGCTCTCGCTCTACCTAGACGAACTCGAGGTCCGCGAATTCGACCTCGTTTCCTACCATCTCCGCGCCGTCCGAGACACCGCCAAGCCCGCGCCGGAAATCACCTCGCCGCTTCAGTTCATTCAAATCCGTCCCGCTCGCGAAGACGTCGTCCGCATCCAAGGCGGACCGGGCGACGACCTTCAAAAACTCGCCCTCCTCATCGGCAACCTGAAGGCCGCGCAGGTCCGGCTCCTCAAACAAAACCACCTCCTCGCCCACGACCCGATCGACCACGCGCTGCCCGCCTGGCGCGCCGAAAACACCCGCCTCGCCGAGGCGCAGAAGGAACTCTCGCAAAAAGCCTCCGAATCCCGCGATTTCGCCATCGCCGAGCAAATGCCCTCCCTGGTCGTGGATAACCTCGGCCAGATCCAGCCCCTCATGGATGCCGCCGCGGCCGAAATCGCAGCCGCGAAAAACGACGCGGCCGCGCGCCCGCAAGGCAAGGCCCTCGCCCTCATCACCGCCTTGGAAAGGCTCCTCCAGAAGATGATTATCGAGGGTGGCGGCGGCGGCGACAAACCACCGCCGCAAAACCACGATCCGTTCAAGGATCAGCAGCAGTTCGAACTTCCGCCCCGCCCCCAGACGCCCGCCGGCGAGCTTGAGCAACTTGCCGGCGATCAAGCCGCCGCCGCGGCCGATCCCGACGCCGAAGCCCGCGAATTTCTCGCCAAGCAGGCCGAGATCGCCCGCCGCCTCGCCGCCCTCGAAAAAGCCGGCACCCTCGCCCCCTCGGCCCAGGGAAAAGCCGCCGAAGCCGCCCGCTCCGCCGCCGAAGCCGCCGCCCAGTTGGAACAAGGCGACCGCTCCGCCGCCCTCGCGCCCGCCGCCGCCGCCGCCCAGGCCCTAGGCGAGGCCGTCGCCGCCCAGGAAAAGGCCGGCCTGGCCGCCGCCGATGCCACCCTCGAGGACGTCCGCCGCGACATCGCCGCCGCCGAGCGTCTCGACGATCCCGCCGCCCGCGCCGCCGCGCTGTCCGAGGCCGCCGCCACACTCCGTGCCGAAGCCCTCGCCCAGCAGCAAACCGGTTCCGCCGAAGCCGCCCGTCGCCTCGCCGAAGCCGCCGCGAAAGTCCAAGCCGCGGCCTCCGGCAAAGGCGAAGCCCCCGGCAAATCTCCGGGCTCGCCATCGCCCTCTCCCGGACAATCGCCCGGCCAGGCTTCCTCGCCCGGCGGTCGAAGCCCCGGCCAGTCGCCGGGCGCCTCTCCTTCACCCGGTCAAGGCAAGGGCGAGGGACAGGGCAAAGGTCAGG
>CBIHRE010000639.1:0-3178 GCA_966212385.1 uncultured Akkermansia sp.
TGCCTCGCGGCTCCTTCGGACTCGAGCTCACGCGCGCCCCCGACAACCAGCTGTGTGGCGAGGACCAGCTTGCCGATACGCTCTCCCACGTTACGCGCTTGGTCGAGGCAGCCGGACGCAGCGACGAGGATTTTGCCGCCCGGCTCGACGAGACCGCGCCCCGCGTGATTCAGAATTTGAAGGACTTCCTCGAAGTGGTGGCGAAAGGCCGGGCGGGGCTGCGCCTCGAAAGCGGCGATTTCCGCTGCGTCATGAACCGGGTCGTGGCCAAGACCGCCTTTGATCGCGTCTCCGGCACAATCACCAACGAAGAAACGGCCGAACATGCCGGCGTCTTCAAAGGCACCCTGTTGGAATCTTGGCGCTTCGACTTCGTCACCGAGGACGGCCACAGCATAAGCGGAAAGATCGACGAAAACCTCACCGAAGCTCAGGTGGCTGAGCTGAACAAGCGCTACTTCAACGAACGCTGCGTGGGCACCTTTCTTAAAACGACCGTCCTTTTCCAAAACGGCCGCGTGCGCACCACGCACGTGCTAAAAGACCTTTTGCCTCACCCAACCAGTTCAGCCGCCAAGTTTGGGCATATCACGAGGAGGATATTACCTCCACCGTCCGACGCAGGAACCGCGGAAGGCGGCGCATAGCGTTTTCGAGATTACCTTTGCGCCGTCCGCTTCCTTTCGTGGCGATTTCATAAATCGTCCATGAACGAAGCCGAAACGCCCTCTTTTCGGCAAGCTGCCCGAATTTTTCCACAACGAGGATGATCTGCGCCGCATCTTGGGCGAGCCGGGCGCCCGCGCCGCGCTCTTGGAAAGGCTCGTCGAAAAAGGCTTCGGCCGCGCCCAACTCGACGAGATGCAACGCATCGTTGAAGCCGAGGCCAGCGACCTCTTCGACGTGCTCGCCCACGTCGCCTACGCGCTTCCCCCAATCACGCGCGAGGAGCGCGCCGCTCTCGCCAAGGCCGAGATCGGCACCCGCTTCATCGCAAGCAGCGCGCGTTTCTCGACTTCGTGCCCTCGCACTACGGCAGCGCCGGGATGGACGAACTGGCGCGCGAAAAGCTTCCCCCCCTTCTTCGACTGCGTTACCACGGTTCCATCGCTAACGCCCAGCTGGGCCGGCCGGGCGTTTCAGACCTCCAGAAATACATCTACGCCGAGGCCTCTTGAACCCCGCGTCCAGCCCAGTTCTCCCCGCCCCGCTCCTCACGCGTCCTCCGCGCCAAAAAAACCGCGTGAGCTTCCGCCGCTCGCGCGGTCTAATTCCGCCGATGTCCTTTCTCGGCCGCCCCTTTGCCGCGCCCCCGGCCCCCGCGCCCGACACCCCCGCCGCCCTCACTGGCCCGGAGGCGGCCTTCAGCGCCATCTACCAGGCGCACTCCTCGGCCATCTACTACCTCGCCCTTCGCCTCACCTCCGACTCCGCCGTCGCCGAGGACGTCACCCACGACGTCTTCCTCAAAGCCTTCCGCGCCCGCGATTCCTTCCGCGGCGACGCCTCCGTCCGCACCTGGCTCTACCAGATCACCCTCAACCACTGCCGCAACCTCCGCGCCGCCTGGTATCAGCGCACCATGGTGAACAATGCCGACGAGGTCATCGACGCCGGTCCCACCCCGCCCTCCGACGGCCCCATCCGCGTCCTCGAGACCAAGGAGCTCGGCGAACGCATCCGCGCCACCCTCGACCAACTCCCGCCCGACCAGCGCCTCGTCCTCCTCCTCGCCGCCGACGAACAACTCTCCTACGACGAGATCGCCGCCCTCACCGAGCAGTCCCCCGACGCCGTCCGCGGCAAACTCCACCGCGCCCGCAAGGCCTTCGCCTCGCGCTTCCCCAAGACCGCCTGACCCGCGCCCCGCCCCGCCTTTCCGCCGCCATGGAAAAACCCTCCCGCCTCCGCCACCTCCACGAGCAGTCCCAGGACCAGACCGCGGACCAGGCCGCCGAGCACCAATCCTCCGCGGCGGCCGGCCCCGCGCTCGAATTCGACACGCCCGAGGCCCTCCTACGCCACGACGCCGCGCAAACGCCCGCGCCCCCCGAACTCGTCGACCGCCTCCGCGATTCGCTCGCCGACGAACCCGCCCCGGCCACCCCGTGGTGGCGCCGTCTGCTCGGAGGAGACCGCTCGTGAGCCTCGCCCGCCTCCGCCGCCTGCCCATCCCGCGCGGCGCCGCCCTCTACGTGCTGCTCATGGCGATCGCCCTCGTCGGCCGCCTCTCGGGCCTCTTCAACGTCTATCAATACCTCGGCCTCCATCCACCCTCCGTCTGGCGCGGCGAAGTCTGGCGCCTCGTCACTTATCCCCTCCTCCCCCTCGGTCCGATCGATCTGATCCTCGGCGCCTGGGCCATCCTGTGGATCAGTTCCTGGCTCGAACGCGAATGGACCGCCCGGGAGCTCTGGCTCTACGCTGGCGTCTGCTCGATCTGCTCCGGCCTCGTCGCCTGCCTCCTCTTCCCACGCTTCGACGGCCTCCTCGGCGGCGCCGCGGTCACGATATTTTCCCTGCTCGTCCTCTGGATCCGCCTCTGCGGCCACCACCGCGTCCTGGCCGCGCCCGGCTTGGAAACCAACATCCGCACCTACGCGCTCGTCTGGGGAGGGGTCATGGTGCTCGTCGCCTGGTTCTCCTGCGGCCGCTGGTTCGCCCTTCCCATGATCGCCGCGGCCGCCGCCTCCGGCTGGATCTGTCTCTCGCTCCGTTGGCGCTGGCTCGAACGCGCCACGCACCGCCCCGTCGAGTCCCGCCGCACCCGCAATCTCGAGCTATGAGTCCCGCCACCTTGCTGGCCCCGCCGCGGAACGCGTTTCGCCCGCGGCCCTCCGGACGCGCCGCGCTCGCCGCCCGACGCGCCCACGCCGCCCGCGCCTCCCTCGCCTGCTGCCATCTCTGCGCCCACCACTGCGGCGCCGACCGCCGCTCCGGCCCCGCCGGCCTCTGTCACGCCGGCCCATTCGCCCGCGTTTTCTCCGCCCAGACCGAGGTCTCCGACGAGCTTCTCCTCGGCCCCGTCTTCGCCATCGCGTTCTCCGGCTGCGACCTCCGCTGCGACTTCTGCATCACCGGCCGTGAAAGCTGGGACTCCCGCGCCGGCGAACCCGCCGACTTCGACGATCTCGCCGCCCGCGCCTCCGCCGCCCTCGAGGCGGGCGCCCGCACCGTC
>CBIHRE010000640.1:0-3176 GCA_966212385.1 uncultured Akkermansia sp.
AACGAAGAAGCCATCGCTTTCCCTGCATCGGTCTTCGCCGCCGGTCGCGCCTGCGCCTGCTCCCGAGCCTGCGCCGCCCCCCGCGTCCCCGGAGCCCGCCACGAGCGTGGCTCCTTTCGCGACCATCCCGGCGAACGTGCCGCTCACCATCCCTCCCTTCGCTCCGCTTCCCGAGCCCGCCGCCCCCGCGCCGTTGCCGCCGGTGTCTTCGCGGGGCTTGGATGGGTTCCCGTTTGGGGAGATCAAGCGGATGGACGACTCGTCGCTCGCGGCGATGTTGCGCGACCTGCTCCGCACCTGCGCGCAGGACGGTGTGAGCGACCTTCATCTTTCCGCCGGCTCGCCGCCCTTCATCCGCCGCCAGCGGGTGCTTCGCTCGATCAGCGCGCACGTCTTGGGCTCCGAGGACGCGATGCGGCTCAACACCGCGTTGCTCGCCCCGCACCAGCGGGCGCTTTACCTGGAGCGCAAGGATCTCGACTACGCCTTGGCGCTCGATTCGAGCAACCGCTACCGGGTGAACCTCATGTTTCACAAGGGCGGTCCGGCCGGCGCCTATCGCATGATCGCGGCGAAGATCCCCAAGCTCGACACGCTCGGCCTGCGCAATCTCGAGGCCGTCCGCAAGCTGCTCACTTATCACAACGGGCTCATCCTCGTCACCGGTCCCGTCGGCGCGGGAAAAACCACCACGCTCGCGGCCCTCGTCGCCGAGATCAACGGGCAGCGCCACGACCACGTCATCACCGTCGAGGATCCGATCGAGATCGTTCAGATCGCGAGCGGCTGCAACGTCACCCAGCGCGAGGTCGGGCCGCATACCAGATCCTTCGCTTCGGCGCTCAAGGGCGCCCTGCGCGAAGACCCCGACGTGATCGTGATCGGCGAGCTGCGCGACCTCGAGACGATCGAGATGGCGATCAGCGCCTCGGAGACCGGGCACCTCGTGATCTGCACGATGCACACGAGCGACGCCGCCACCACGCTCAACCGCCTGCTCGACGTGTTTCCGCCCTCCCAGCAGGCGCAGATCCGCGCGAGCGTCGCCGAGAGTTTGCGTGGCGTCGTCTGCCAGCGCCTCCTGCCCGGCGTGGACGGCGGGCTCGTGCTCGCCTGCGAGATCCTCGTCGGCAACCCCGCCGTCTCCGCTCTCATCCGCGAGGGCAAGATGCAGGGGCTCCGCAACATCCTCGAAACGGGCCAACGCGAGGGCATGTGTCTTATGGAGGCCAGCGTCTTCAAGCTCTACGAGGAGGGCCGCATCTCCGCCGAAACGGCCCGCGCCAACATCAGCAACCGCGTCCTCAAGGCCCGCGTCGTCTAGTCGCCTTCCCTTTTTTCCTCCGTTCCTCTCCGCGCCGATGCCTCGTTCTGGCTCCCAGACTCCTCGCCCCTAGCTCCCATCTCCCTGCTTCTCAGATGCCCGCCATCGATTCCCTTCTTCGCCTCATGCTCGAACGCGGTGGGTCCGACCTTCACCTCACCGTGGGGCAGCCGCCGCGCGCCCGTATCTCGGGCGGCCTCGCCGATCTCCAGCCCGAGCCCGTCGCCGCCGTGCAGATGGAGGCCTTTCTCAAGGAGATTTGCCCCGCGCAGCGCTGGGCCGACTTCCTCGAGCGAAAGGATCTCGACCTCGCGCACGAGATCCCCGGCCTCGCCCGCTTCCGAGGCAATTATCTCTACAACCACTGGGGCCAGGCCGCCGTCTTTCGCCAGATTCCTTCGAAGATACTTTCCTTCGAGGACCTCAAGCTGCCCGAGACGCTCAAGAAGTTCTGCCACCTGAACGAGGGGCTGGTGCTTGTCACCGGCCCGACCGGTAGCGGTAAATCCACTACGCTCGCGGCGATGATCGACTACATCAACGTGAACCTCGCCCGGCACATCATCACGATCGAGGATCCGATCGAGTTCGTTCACCAGAACAAGAAGTCGACCATCGTGCACCGCGAGGTCGGCGAGCACACCCGCACCTTCGCCGACGCGCTAAAAGGAGCGATGCGCCATGATCCCGACATCGTTCTCCTCGGCGAGATGCGCGAGCTTGAGACGATCAAGCTCGCGCTTGGTTGCGCTTCGATGGGCATGCTCGTCTTCGGCACGCTCCACACCAACAACGCGCCCAAGACCGTCGATCGCATCATCAACACCTTTCCGGCCGACGAGCAGAACCAGGTCCGCGTGATGCTCTCCGGCTGCCTCGCGGGCGTGGTCTCCCAGCTCCTTTGCAAAAAGCTCCCCAAGGGCCGCGTGGCGGTGCACGAGATCCTGCTCCAGCACGAGGCCCTGCCCAACACGATCCGCAGCGGCCAGATCGCCAATATCCGGGCGATCATCGAGAACGGCCGCACCGACGGCATGATCACGATGGACCAGAGCCTGCTCGCCCGCGTGAAGGACGGCAGCGTCGCCGCCGGCGAAGCCTACATGAAGGCGGCCGACAAATCGCTCTTCGCCGGCCTGCTCAAGCCCGGCGAGCTCGAGGGGGGCGCGCACTGAGTGGGCGCCTGATTTTTTGGAGGGCGCGGCTCTGTCCGCGCCGCGTCGCGCATCGCGGCGGGCACGGGGGCCCGCCCTCCAAACGGGGAACATCGAGCCCTCACCACCCGAACTGCCGCTTGATCCGCAGCGGTTCGTAGAGGCCGGGCGAGATCTCGGTGATGAAGCGGCTCGGCACGAGCATCATGCCGCCGGGGCCGGCGCGCGACGCGATCTTCGGATAGCAGAGGTAGAGCTCGTTCTTGGCGCGTGTCACCGCGACGTAGAACAGGCGGCGCTCCTCCTCGACGTCGCCGTCCTCGATGGCGCGGCGCCCGGGGAACATGCCGTCGGCGAGACCGATCACGAAGACGGCGTCGTATTCGAGGCCCTTCGATTGATGGACGGTCGTGAGCTTGATCGCCTCCTGGTCGGGTGCGACGGACTTGTCGGTCGTCTCGCCGTTGAGGAGCACGATTTGCGCAAGCAGCTCCTGCATCTCGTCGAAGCGCGACGCGAAGCCGGTCAAGGCCTTCAACTCCTCGTAGCGCTCGGTGTAGTCGGCGAAGGCGCCTTTCAGGTAGTCGCCATACCAGCCCTCGATCGCGAGCTCGATGACGCGCGCCGGTTTCTCGTCGCGCATCGCGTGCGCAACCTCGCGGAGCTCGTCGCCTTCGTGGCCGCGGAGGGCATCGACT
>CBIHRE010000641.1:0-3172 GCA_966212385.1 uncultured Akkermansia sp.
CCCTCCGCCCGTCGGTTCGCAAGCCGGCGGGAGCTGGGGCTCGCCCCGCCGCCCCGTTTTCGTCACCGGCAGCAATTTCGGCGTCGGCCACATGCACGCCTACCGTCGCCGCGGCGACGCCGCCCACCTCGACTACGGGACGCCCTCGGAGTGCGTTCAACAAGTCGCCGACGCCCTCGGCTGGGGCCCCGACGTCACCGTGTTTTCCCACGCCTGCGTCTCCGCCCACCTCGGCCTCCTCCAAGCCTCGCGCGTGCTCGCGGCCGGCCTCGCCGACGAGGCGCTCGTCTTCTCCTTCGACTTCATCAGCCCCTTCGTCGCCGGCGGTTTTCACGCGCTGAAAATCCTCAACGCCGACCTCCCCGCTCCCTACCAAGACCGCCCGACCGGCTCCATCGGCCTCGGCGACGGCGCCGCCTTCGCCGTCCTCACCCGTGACCGCGGCGACCTCGTGCTCGCCGCGCAGAGCCTGCACAACGAGATGCACCACTTCACCGCGAACCGCGCCGACGGCGCCGGCTTCGCCGCCTGCCTCGCCGACCTGCCGCGCGCCGCCGCCGGCCGCCGCGTCTGGCTCAAAGGCCACGGCACCGGCACGCTCGAAGCCGGCCGCCTCGAAGCCTCCGCCCTCGCCGCCGCCTTCCCCGGCGCTCCGCTCGTTTCTTGGAAAGGCGCCCTCGGCCACACCCTCGGCAGCTGCGGCCTCGTCGAACTCGCCCTCGTGCGCGAGGCGCTCCGCGCCGGCCGCGCCCCCGGCAGCGTCGGATCCGTCTCGCCCGGTTTCACGCCCGACGTCGCCTTCGCTCCCTTCGATCTCGCCGGCTTCGACGCCGTCGTCTGCACCAGCAACGCCTTCGGGGGCGCCCACGCCGCCCTCCTCGTCCACCATGCCTGAGCTCTCACGCTGGATCACCGCCGTAAGCTGCGAGGACGCCGGGACCGAGGACGCCGCCGCCACCCGCGATCGCCTCAAGGCGCTCTTCCCGCCCGGCGCCACCCGGCGCATGACCCAGCTCGGCATCACCCTCGGCGCCACGCTCCGTCCCCTCTCCCCCGGCGAAAACGACACCCTCGTCTACGCCTCCACCTACGCCGAGACCCGCGCCCTCGAGGCCTACCTCGACAGCTTCCCCGCGCCGAGTCCCACCCTTTTCCAGACCTCGATCCACCCGAGCTCGGTCCAACAAAACCTCATCCAGCGCCAGCAGCCCGTCCGCCACTTTTTTCCCGTCACCGGCGGCGCCGACCTGCCCGCCCAGGCCCTGCTCGTCGCCCTCCTCGCCGAGACGCCCCGCGCCATCCTCTGCGGCGGCGAAGAGCGCGGCGGCTGGCTCCTCGAACAAGGCCGCGCCAGCGCCCGCACTTTCGCCTTCGCCCTCGCCCTCTCCACCGATCCCGCCGGCGCCCTCGGCCACATCTCTCTCGCCCCCTCCGACTCCCCCGGCTCGTCTTTCCCGCTCCCTGATTTCTTCGACCACCTCCGCGCCCGCCGCCCCATCGACGCTTTCGTCTCGCCCGGCCGGCGCCTCGTTCTCCGCTGGCTCGCATGAGTGCGCCCGCACCCGCCGCCCGCAACCCCGGCCCGAGCTGGGGCTACCGCTTTCTCCGCCTCGCGGACCGCTGCGTGCCCGAGTGCCTGTTTCGCCCCGCCCGCGCCTTCGGCACCTGGGTCGCCCTCGCAAACATGCGCGAGCAACGCCGCCACTCGCGCGACTACCTCCGCGTCGTCCTCGGCCGCGAACCCTCCACTCGCGAGGTGTTCCGCCACTTCTTCGCCTTCGAGGAGATGCTCATGCTCAAGCTCCGCGTCGCCGACGGCCGCCCCCACCGCGGCGTGCTCGCGCCCGGCTGCGACGATTTCCGCCGCTTCCTCGACACCCCCGAGGACGCGCTCCTCGGCACCTTCCACGTCGGCCACTCCGACCTCGTCGGCTTCCTCTTCGGCGGACAGGAAAAACGCCGCGTCTCCATGGTCCGCCTCCGCGTCGGCAACTCCCACGACGTCGAGCGCCTTGGCGCCACCTTCGGCCGCTGGGTCTCCTTCGTCTGGGTCAACGAAGGGGAAAACCTCCTCTTCGCCCTCAAGGACGCCGTCGCCGCCGGCGGCGCGCTCGCCCTGAAATGCGACCGCCTCGAGCACAGCTCCCGCGCCGAGCCCTTCCGCTTCCTCGGCACGCGCCGCCTCTTCCCCTTCACGATCTACCACCTCGCCGTGATCTTCGGCCGCCCCGTTTACCTCTGCGTCGGCGTGCCCGGCGCCGCCGGCGAATCCGTCATCCACAGCTCCCCCCGCTGGGCGCCCGACCCGACCGCCTCCCGCGCCCGCAACCTCGACTCCGCCCGCGCCCACTTCCAAGGCTTTCTCGATCTCGTCGAGTCCATCCTCCGGGCCGATCCGTATCTGTGGTTCAACTACCTCCCGCTCAATCCCGAGGCGCCCGCCTCCTCCACGCCGAAACCATCGACCGCGGATCGCGCGCATTCCCACGGATAAATGCATCCCCGTCACCGACCATCCGTGCCCATCCGTGAAATCCGTGGTTGAAAATTCCGTTCCGTCATCCGCGCCCCTCCGCGCCATCCGCGGTTAAAAATGCCTTTGCTCCGCCGCCTCTGGCTCCCGCTCGCCTACTACCTCTCGTGGCTGCTCTTCGGCCTCGGGGGGATCCTGCTCAACCTCGGCTGCGCGCCCTTCCTCTTCCTGCCCCGCCGCGAACGCTTCGGCCCTCGCGCCCGCGCCGCCACCCGCTGGATGTTCGATTTCTGGCTCGGCTGGATGCACGCCTCCGGCGTTGTCGACGTCGTGTTTCACGGCTTCGACCGCCCCCTCCCTCGCGGCGTCGTCTACGTCGTCAACCACCCCTCGCTCGTCGACGCGCCCTTCCTCCTCGCCCGCCTCCCCGACACCGTCTGCATCTTCAAGCCGGCCCTCCTCCGCAACCCCGCCATCGGCCCCGCCGCCCTCCTCTGCGGCTACGTCTCGGGCGACGCCGGCGTGGACGGCATCCGACGCGCCGCCGAACGCGTCGCCACCGGCTGCTCACTCCTCATCTTCCCGGAGGGCACTCGCACCATCCCCGGCGCCGAGCTCAACCCCCTCCGCCCCGGCTTCGCCCTCACCGAGCTGGTCGCGTCGTGGAACGCGGACACGCCCGACGGCAGCTGGGTCGAG
>CBIHRE010000642.1:0-3171 GCA_966212385.1 uncultured Akkermansia sp.
GGCAGAATTATGCGCTTCGAATACTGGATTGATATTGTGAGCCTTTCGACAGCGACGGTTTCGCCGGCTTGTTCGCGCTGCAAGCAAGGCGATATGTATTACGCCAGACTTCGCAAGAAACCTGAAATGGTCTTTGTGATCTGCGAAGAGTGCGACACGGTGTGGCCCCAAATGCATCTTTCTTTTCCTGCCACGTGCAACGGCAGCGTAAACCTGGAGGATTACCCGAAAGAGCGAAGTTCTCCTCCGTTATGGGATGGCATCGTAATTGTCGCCACAGCTGATGCCATGCATGAAAAATTTGCGATGCACTGCCGTTTTTTAAATCTGCTTAAAATGATTACGGAAGCCAAATGAATTCCAGTGCGAGTAAATTGAATTATACTTTTTGAAAAAGGCGATGCCAAGACGATTGCTCGTCACGCCAGCTGCTCGAATTCGAAAAGCGGTCGATCAAGAGGGCGAGCCGAAGTGGAGCCCAACTGTCGTGAATGGTGAAGATCGGATTACTTGGTATGGGAAGGTGGTGTTACTGCGGGCTGGGCTGAGGTTAGGAGGGATACATGACGCATCGGGAGATTCTGATGTTGCCTTACCTGTGGAGGCCGGAGAGGCAGTGGCCACCAAAGCGGCGGTGGCTGAACTATTTACTTCCATGGCTCGCTTTTGATGTTAAGTTATACAATGAAAATCATACTCCTGCAGATTATCGCAACTGCCGCATTGGCGGCCACCGGGTTCGCGCAAGCGGATATACCGACGAAATCCATAATCGAGTTAAAGCCGGTCAGCTATTCGGTGGGATGGGCGGACATGCTGGTCAATACCTCGATTGACGGTCATGCGGTGCTGCTTGATGGGCAGCCGTGTGCGGAATACATACTTGCGCACGCTCCGAGTTCTCTGGTTTATGATATTCCCCCGGGGGCTACTCATTTTACTGCAATCGGAATTTCGCCTCAGGGGCTGCCAAATCCAGGAACGTGGACCTACACCGTTAAAATCGATCGAAAGGTTGTTTTTGAGTCCAGAAGCCTGCAGTCGTATTCAAATAAGCAAGTTCCCATAGAAGTCGCCATTCCAAAGGGGGCCAAACGAATGGAACTTATAACGGATGAAATGAAAGACGCATATTCGGATCATTCTATCTGGGCCAAACCAAGATTCGAGGCGCGGCCCGCATCCAAGGAGAAGAAGTAGAGAGGGTCTTCCTGCGCGGCGGAGCTTACTCCGGTAGCTGTCATACCTTCGGCCTTTGCCCGAATCGCACCATCTGCCTTCGAGTTCACTTTGCAAATTCACACCGCTTTGCTCTTGCCGATAGGAAACACCGTATCAAGCACATGCGATCTTCCACGTCAGGCAGAAGGACATGAAATTCCTGCTCCTTCCTTTCGCAACCCTGTTGATGACTGGCTGCGCCACCAAGGTGGAGCAGCCATCGAACGACGGAAAGCCGAGCGCTGCGGAAATGCGCAAGGCGTTCGGTGCAATCGTGAATCCATACGCTAAAGGCACCTTCGTCGCACATGCCTTCGCGGATGGATTCATGCATGCATACTCATCGGGTCCAGGCGCGTTGGGCGCCTTATTCATGACTCCCGAACCATATCGAGAAAGGGAAGCTGAAGAGGCGTATCGTTCGGGTTGGCGCCAAGGAGCTTTGCTGATTGCGGACCAGCAAATGGCCCGCGCTTGGCCCTCTATCCCTGCTCCGAAATGAAGGTTCAGCCTAAGTCGTGCTATCTTTCGATATTCAGGCTTCTTGGGCCGCACGTGTTGCCTGTTGGCCCGTTTCTTTTGGAATCGGAGAAAAAGACATGGCGACGTGGCCGCTCTTTAGGGCCAGGTGAATGGATGGTTTTGTCGACGCCATGATACCTGTTCCCCTCGATCACGCAGATGATTCAGGCGACGGCGATGTGCGCTGAGTTTTGTTGATTATTGAAGCGGGCCGGCGAGGGGGCCGAGTTTGGGGTCGACGAGAAACCAGTGGAGCACGCCGTTGCGGCTGGCGCGTTTGCCGGCCTTGGCGGTCGGGAATTGTTTTTGGATCTTGGCCAGCATCGCCGCTTGCGGCGCCGGCAACTTGCCTTCCGCCGGAATAAAATCGGCGAGCCATGCGGCGTAGGATGATTGGGCTGGCTTGCTCATGGAGAGGGAAATGGGGCGGGCGAAGTTTTCTCAGCTTTCGTTGTTACCCTCAACGACCGGCGCATGAATGGGTTTTGTCGCCATTTCGGGCGCGAGCGTGCGGCGAGAGTTTGGCCGGTGGCAAGGCGGGTGTGGCTGGAATGTGAAAGGACTCTGGAGACAGTCTATTACGTGTTGCCCGTGCCGAGATGGGCTCGAACGGAAGGTGGGTGATCAGGACGGCGAGCGGGTGATGAGCACGTCGATGGGAAGCGGCAGGCCCTCGGGCGAGAGGAGCACGTTGGCGGGGTGGACGTCCCAGAGGTCGAAGCCCTCGAATCGGAGCGAGAGGGAGTTTTCGTAACCGAGCCCGTGCCACGGCAGCAGTGGTAAAGCCGGCGGCGACAAAGGCGGCGGAGAGTTCCTCCAGGGTGGCTCGCGAGCCCACGAGGCCGGGCTGGGTGGTTACGATCGACCATTGGTGCGATCCGGCCGGTCGAAGCCCGACGAGATGGACGTCGTCGCCAAGAATCTCGTTTTGCCAGACGAGGCGTTGGAGATAGTCGAGCGGGAGAGCGTTGCGGAGATAAGGCGTTCCAGCCGAGTCCCAGCTCACGGTGTAACCACAGCTCGCGGGCTTGGTGTATTTGATCCAGCGGCCTGTGGACTCATCGAGAGTCACATCGTGCTCGCGCCCACCTTCGCGTTCGGGGCCCGGGAAATTTAACGGGAGGATTTTGTCGCCGGCACGCGCCCAGTCGAGAAGGGCTGACCACTGACGTTCGGGGAGATCGAAGTCACCGTCTTCCCCATCAGCCGCTCCATCTGGGCATACGCGGCCGCGGACGTAAGCGGCCGCATCCGAGAGCGCGCCAGTCGAGCCTGCTTGGAGTAGCGGTCGAGTGTCATGGTCGGGAAACATGGAAGCTTCGTGTGCGTAGGCAAGAAAGGGCGGTGGTGATAACGAGGCGGGCCGGAGAGCGGTTGATTATTGAAGCGGGCCGGCGAGGGGGCCGAGTTTGGGGTCGACGAGAAACC
>CBIHRE010000643.1:0-3171 GCA_966212385.1 uncultured Akkermansia sp.
GGAGATTTTTTCCCGGGAGGGGGATGTAGCCGGAGACGGCGAAGACGATGGTGCGACCGGCCTCGGGCGCCGTGGCCAGACCGTGGGCAAGCGAGCCCTCGAGGGTGGCGTCACCCGACAGGTTGGTGACGGTGTAGACATCGCCGGCGCGGCCTCCGACGGCGTAGGCGCCGTAGCCCTCGGCGCCAGGGAAGGCGGGTATGGGCGCGGCCTGGGCCGCGAGGGAGGCGGCGAAGAAAAGCGAGAGGAGGAGGCTGCTCGGGGTCAGCCGGGAGGTGGAGCGGGGGCGGGGCATCACAGGCGTGGGGACGCGGGTAAACTAGACGCGGTTTCCCGAGCGACGACGGGCGGAGGCTCAGACAGTCCGAGGTGGACTCCCGAGCCCACGGGCGGGACGCCCGTGCCACGCCGATCTGCCGGCTCAGCGGCCGTCGCCATCAGGGATGCGGACTTCGCCGCGCGGGAGGCTGGGCGGGATGGCGAAGGATTCGGGGGCGTCGGGCTTGGCCGGATCGAAGGAGCCGGCGTCGGGCGCGAGGCGTTTGGCGAGGTCGGGAACGTTTTTGCGGATGCCTTCGACGATGCAGCGGGCGAGCTCGTAGCCGCCGTAAACGCTGAAGTGGGTGTCGTCGGCGAGCGCCTTTTCGGCCCCGAAGGCGCCGGCGGGGAAGTGGACGAAGGCGAGCTTGGATTTGTCTTTGCCGAGGGCGGAGAAGACCTGGGCGCTCATGGCGTGGAGGTCTATGAGCGGCGCGCCGGTTTCCTCGGCGACCTGACGGACGACGGCGGGAAAGTCGCCGAGCGTGTCGAAGAGTTCGCCCTTCTCGTTGAAGCGACGGCGATACATCGGGGTGACGAGCACCGGCTTGCCGTCCTTGGCGCGGATGGCGGCGACGTAGTCGCGGAGGGACTTCGCGTAGGTGGTGAAGGCGCCGACGCCCTCGCCTTTTTCCTTTTGGTCGTTGTGACCGAATTGGATGAAGACGTAGTCGCCGGGGCGGAGCGTGCTCAGGATTTTGTCGAGGCGGTTGGAGCCGCGGAAGCTGGCAAGGGAGAGGCCGGACTCGGCGTGGTTGGAGACGGCGACGCCGGCGGGGAAGAAGCGGGGAAGCATCTGGCCCCAGGCGCACCACGGCTCGCCGGGCTGGTCGGTGACGGTGGAGTCGCCGGCGATGTAGAGCGTGAGCGTGGAGTCGGCGGCGGGTTTGATCTCGAGGCCGGCGACGGCGGCGTGGGTGCCGTTGAACTCGAGGAGCAACTTGTCGTCCCAGTGCCAGTAGTCGCGCTCGCGGTCCTTGAGTTTCACGCGACCGCCGCCGGCGATGGCGGGGGTGTGGATGTTGACGGTGAAGGTGCGCGTCTCGGTGGCGCCTGCCTTGGTGCGGAGGCCTTCGAGCATGAGGCGGCGGCTCTCGGACTTGACGGTGTTGTCGGAGGCGGCGGCGGGGTCGCCTAGGTAGACGGTGACGTCGTAGTTGCCTTCGGGGAGATCGACGAGAAACGAGAAGGGTTTCGCCGCGACGAGGGAGTCCTTGGCGTAGCCTTTGCCCTGGCCCGCGCTGACGACGGGGACGGTCGAACCGATGAGGCCGTAGCCGCGCTGGGCGGTGTAGGCGGTATCGGGGGAGACAAGCGTGGCGCCGGGTTCGTTGGCGGCGGCGCCGAAGTCGAAGCGCAGGGGGAAGGCGGGCGTGGCGGCGAGGACGCTTGAAAAGCCGCCGAGGCCGAAGGCGAGCAGAGAGAGCAGCGAGCGCATAGGGGATGGAAACGCGGGAAGAAAATCAGGGGCGGTTTTGCGGGATGCGGTCGCCGACGAGCGCGAGCATCTGGATGGCGGTGAGGCCCCACTGGGAGGAGGCGTTGGTGCTCAGCGCGAAGCTTTCCTCGACGGGGTTGAGCGAGGCGGGGCCGGCGATGCGGGTGGTGTTGAGCGTTTTCTTCACGCCGTGGCCGGCTTCGCCGCCGTAGAACTCTGCCCAGGCGCGAGCGGCGAGGGCGGGATCGTTTTTCCTCGCGGCGGCGTAGGCGGTGAGGCGGGCGTGGGCCTCGCGGAGGTTGAGCTTGCCGAAATCGGCGCCGACGGCGGCGCGTTGTTCGGCGGGGGCGGCGTTGTAGAGGACGCAGTATTGAAGCCAGGCGTCGCGGAAGGCGGGCATGTCCACGAGGTCGATGAGCTCGGCGCAGATCTCGGGCAGGCCGAAGACGGCGCTGAGGTGGATGACGTTAATCTTGTCGGGGCCGACGAGGGCGAACTCGCCGGTGTCGAGATTCATGGTCGCGGCGTCGGAGATGAAGCCGTGGGGCTGGGCGCCGATGGTGCGCATGCCGGCGAGGAGCTTGTCGCGGACCTTGGGGTCGCCGGTGCGTTCCCATTCGGTGAACCAGGCGAAGGCGAGGGAGCCCCAGTCGGTGCCGAAGCCGACCGCGGCGGCGTCGCGGCGCGGGGGCGGGATGGGCTCCTTGCGGACCTTGCGTTGGGGATCGAGGCCGAGGAAGGCCTCGTCGGCGCCGACGAGCTCGCGCATGAGGTCGCCGACGCGTTCGTCGGCGGTGAGGTAGTAGTAGAAGCGTCGATACCCTACGGAGCTGATGCGGAGCTGTTTGCAGGAGCAGCCCCAGTGCTGGACGTTGTGGCGGGAGCCGAGGCCCTTGAAGCGACCGAGGTGGTAGACGTCGACCTCGCCGGTGTGGCGGGTCATGGCCTCGGCGAAACGGAAGATGTCGGCGCGGCCGGAGCGGAGGTAGGAATACCAGAGCCAGAGGTCGGGCGAGAGCTCGGAGTTGGCCCAGGCAAAGCCGCCGACGTCGTAGCGCCATTCGTGGCGGTCGGCGTCGTAGCTGTGCATGACGTCGCCGTAGTCCCAGAATCCATACCAGCGGCGCTGTTCCGGCTGGGCGAGGTAGGTGGCGAGGATGAAATCGAGCTGATCCTCGATCTTCGCCTTCGCGGGGTGGGCACGATCGGGCAGGCTCCAGGCGCCGAAGACGCCGGCGGCGTGGCAATGGGCTGGCGATGCGACGAGTTGCGGCGGGCGGCGCAGCGCGGCGGCGTAGCGGGGGAAATCCTCGCGGGCGGGCGTGGCGGCGACGGCGCGGAAGACGAGCTCGTGCGAACGCGCGATGCCGTGGGGGGTGCCGAAGTCTTTCTCGTAGTCCTCGTAGGTGATGTTG
>CBIHRE010000644.1:0-3169 GCA_966212385.1 uncultured Akkermansia sp.
GTGTTGCGACTCCACTCCGCCACCACCGGATACCTGCGCACCGAGTCGACGTTTTCCAATTATCACCTGCATGCCGAGTGGCGCTGGCCGGTCGGCGCGAATCCGAAAAGCAACAGCGGCGTGCTCGTTCATCAGCAAGGCGTCGACAAGGTCTGGCCGGTGTGCATCCAAGTGCAGCTCAAGGCCGGGCAGGCGGGGCAACTGATCGGCATGGAAACGCCGCTGGCGGATACGCCTGAAACGAGCGGGCAATGGCGCGTGGCGAAACTGGGCGAAGCTTCCGAAAAGCCTCTCGGCGAATGGAACCGCGTCGACGTCTACGCCAGCAAGGACGTGCTGGAGGTTTACGTGAACGGCGTTCGGCAGAACCGGGCGGAGCGGCTGGCCGTTCAGGCGGGACCGATCGCGCTTCAATTGGAGGGCCAGCCGGTGGAGTTTCGGGCCCTCTGGCTGCGCCCGCTTTGAATGGGTGCATTCGGGCGGATGGGGGCTAGGTGACTTTGCGGGCGGCGTGCGCGTTGTTATTCGTTTACATGATTTTCATGAAGTGTTCCTGATCGGGGCGCCGTGAATAACCCGATTTTCCGACGCGGTATTTTCCTGATCGCTTTGCTTTTCGGCTGCTCGGCGGAGGCCGAGGAGAGCAAGTCGCCGTCCGCGGTGATCCACGAGATCCGCACCGCCGACGGAGAAGTTTTTCGCGGGGAGCTTGTCCAGGCGGACGCCACGCGACTGGTGCTTCGATCGAAGGCCGCGGGCGAACTGAGTTTCGCGACGGCCGACGTGATTTGCACGCCCCCGCCCCTGCTTGACGCGGCGGTCGCTCCGCCGGCTTGGGTCGCGGCGACTCCGCCGCCCGTCGCTCCGGAGCCGACGCCGGTTCCGCCGGTTGCTCCGCCCGTTGCGGCGGCGCCCGCGGGCAAATGGAGGCGCTCGGCCGAGGCCGGCTATTCCTTCCAAGAATCGACCGTGTCGAAACGCGACGTCTATCTGCGCGCCGAGGCGACCTACGAGGCCTCGGACCGCTACCGTTACAACGGCCTCGTGAAATACATCTACGGCGAGCAGGAGGGTGAAAAAAACTCCGACCGCCTCGAGGCCAACGCCGCGCTGCGCCACGATCTCGCCAAGCGCTGGGTGTTCCGCGGCGACCTCGGCTACCGCAACGACCATCTTCGCGATCTCGATCTCGAGACCACGGGCTTCCTCGGCGTGCAGTATCTGCTTTTCCGGCACCCGCGCTTCCGAATCTCGCTCGGGCCGGGGGCGGGCTTTCGCTACCGCGAGACCGACGCCGGCCTTTTGGAGGGCACGCGCTTCAACCTCGATTTCGTCGAGGATCTCACGTGGACGATGACGGAGCGCATCTCGCTCACGCAGGGCGCGAGTTTTCTCTACGACACCGCCGAGCCCGAGGCCTACCGGGTGCGCAACAACGTGGCCCTCGGTGCGCGCCTGACCGATCACCTGCGGGCGAATCTGCGCTACGAATACGAGTTCGACCGCGCCCGTCCGGTCGGGCCCTCGCGCGTCGATCAGCGTCTCTTCACGACCCTCGGCGTGGAGTTTTAAGAGCCCTTCGCCCGCTCCGCTTCTTCCCTCTCCCGCCCACAACAAAACATCCGACCATGAAAACGCGATTTCGCCCCGCCCGCATCCTTGTCGCCGGTCTCTGCGCCGCGCTTCTGCCCCTCGCCGCCTCCGCCGCCGATTTGTTCGAGGTCCAGGCCACCGATGGCGTCAACACAGTCCGTGTCGGAGACTCGAACGTTCTCGATCTGGTGGAAGACCTGGCCAACTACGCCGGCCACTTCGCGGTCTTCAGCGGCAACAACTTCAACGGCAAGCTGCGCTACCAAGGTATTCCCGACGCCGTCTACATCCAGCAAAACAGCAACGGCAGCGGCGTCATCAATTTCAACCTCATCAACGAGAGCTACAACTACGCCAGCGAGGACGATCTAAAGGACTTCCTGAAGGCCAACGGCGAGGGCATCTACGCGCGCTTTCTGAAGGAGGTCGCCAAGCGGTCCGCCGTCGCCGTTACGGACGGCAATCCGAGTTCGAGCACGGCGTCGTCGACGCGCACCGACTTCCAGAATTTTGGCGTGACGCCGGTCGGCGAATTCGACTTCGGCGAGGGCTCCATCCTCGCGGCCGAGGAGGGCGTCGGCCTCGGCGGCTTCGGCCTCGGCTTCAACAGCGGCCGTTTCGAGGCGGACGTCGCCGGCGTCTCCTACGAGGGCCAGTTTGCCGAGGTCGGCTTCGCCTGGCTCAACGTCGGCCTCGGCGACCGGGTGCGTCTCGTCGCTCCGATCTCCGCCAGCTACCTAGAGATCGAAGGCACCTCGGTATACGGCCTCAGCCAGTCCTTCGCGTTGCCCATCCGCATCCTGCAGATGAACAAGACCGACCGCTGGAACTGGCGCCTCACGCCCATCGGCGGCGTGAATGTCCGCGTCTCGCCCGACGCGCTCTCCGGCTCGCTCCTCTGGAACGCCGGGCTGGTCAACTCGATCGACTACCGCGTCAACCGCCGTCTCATCGTCTGCCTCATCAACCAGGCCACCGTCTTCCGCAGCATCCCGATCGAGTATTCCGACTACAGCTTCGACGCCGAGATCGACCAGATCATCACCAAAAACGGCCTGCGCTTCGTCACGCCGATCACCCGCCGCATCGTGGGCGACTTGTTCATCATCCGCACCGACTTCCTCGAGGACGCCGCCATCGACAACTTCTACACCTTCGGCGCCTCCGTCTCGTTCAAGGCAACCAAGCGCTTCAACCTCACCCTCGGCGCCAACTACGACCTCGGCGAGACCGACACCAACGACGAGTTCAAGTCCTACTCCGTCGGCCTCTCTTCGGCCTGGCGCTGGTAACCCGCGCATCCCCGGGCCGCGCGCGGACGCGGCTTCGTCGCCCCGCGCCCGGGCCGCCGCGAACGTGAAACCCGGCCGTCGCCGCCTCTGGCTCCGCCTCCTCGCCGTCTTCGGCCTCTGCGCCGCGGGGGGCGTGCTCTTGCTCGCCTTCGCGCCCCTGCCGGTGGGCTGGCTGGTCAACCGTTACGGACGCGATCTGTCCGGGATGCGCGTTCGCGTCGAGTCCGCCACGCTTCGCTTGCGCCCCTTTGGCGCGGGCCCGACGCTCGAGGCGCGCGGCCTCG
>CBIHRE010000645.1:0-3143 GCA_966212385.1 uncultured Akkermansia sp.
CACCTGGGAACAGCGCCCCAACCCGCGCTCCCCCGTCGATTCCTCCCGCGGCACCGCCCTCACCACCCTTCTCCGCGAGCTCAACGCCATCCCCGGCGATTTCTGGATCCGCCTCCTCTACACGCACCCCGCGCACTGGTCCGACGAGCTCATCAAGACCATCGCCGAGTGCCCGAAGGTCGCCCGCTACATCGACATCCCGCTCCAGCACATCAGCGACAACATGCTGACGCGTATGCAGCGCGAGACGAACAGCCAATACATCCGCGACCTCATCGGCCGCATCCGCGCCGGCATCCCCGGCATCGCCGTCCGCACCACCTTCATCGTCGGCTTCCCCGGCGAAACCCAGGCCGACGTCGACGAACTCTGCGAATTCATCCGCTCGACCAAGTTCGAGCGCCTCGGCGTGTTCCGCTACTCTCAGGAAGAGGGCACCAAGGCCGCCAAGATGGAGGAGCAGCTTTCCACCAAGCTGAAGGACGCCCGTTACCACCAGACGATGTCGCTCCAGCGCGAGATCGCCGCCGAGGTGAGCAAGAGCTACGTCGGCAAAAAACTCCGCGTCCTCGTCGAGGAGCCCGGCGTCGCCCGTGGCGAAGCCGACGCCCCCGACATCGACGGCCGCGTCTACGTGCCGCGCACCTTGCCCGTCGGCCAGTTCGCTGAAGTCGAGATCACCGGCTACCGCGACTACGACCTGCTCGCGCTCCCCAAGGGCGAAAAGCCCAAGGAGTTCAAGGTCGCGAAGCAGGCGCAGTAAGTCGCCGCCTCCGGATCCTCCTGGAGGGCGGGCCTCCGTGCCCGCCGCCAAACACCTCACAAGCGCGGACAGAGCCGCGCCCTCCAATCAGGCCGCGCCTTCGCCGGGCGCGCCCTCGCCCTTCGCGTCCACCTTGGCCTTCGCACCGCCGCCGCCCCCGCCCACCAGCGCCGCCAACTGCTCCTGGATCGAAAGGAAAAACTCCGGGCTCAGCTCGGCCGCGTTCACCTCGTGCAGCGACTTCAGCTTCGCATGCTCGTAAATCTGCTTCGCGTTCGCGCCCGAGCCGCTCCGGCCCTTCGGACGCAGCACGCGCTTCCGCTCCAGCATCATCGCCAGCACCTGCAGCAGGCGCTCGTTTTCGACCGTGCGCTCCGTCGCCGGATCGCTCAGCGCGAGGAACAGGCTCTCCGCCGTGAGCTTCAGATTGCGCTCGGGATTCTCGCCCGACTTGCGCGGCTTGAAAATCTGCACCCAACGGCAAACCACCGGACCCACCGGCGCGAAATTGCCCTGCTCCCCCTCCGCGACGTCGTGCCGCACGATGCCTTCTGCATCGCCCGAACCGACCGGGTTGCGCACCAGAAAACTCACCACGCGATCACCATCGGCGAAATCACGACCAGACACCGAACAACGCGACGACAAGGACTGCAGCGATAGCTCCATAGGGAAGGCTTTGTTGTTTACCCCCCGAAGCGAGCGACGCTAGCACTTTCGCCACCAGCCACCGCGCCACCAACACCCCGCATGACCGGCCGCATCATCGCCATCGGAGACATCCACGGCTGCCACCTCGAGTTCGCCGAACTGCTCGAACGCCTCGCCCCCGCCGCCGACGACCGCCTCATCCTCGTCGGCGACCTCGTCAACCGCGGCCCCGACAGCAACAAGGTCATCGACCTCGCCATCCAGCACCGCGCGATCTCCCTCCTCGGCAACCACGAGGCCCGCCTCCTGAATTTCCGCCGCACCGGCGACAAAACCGGTCTCAAGGAAGACGACGAAAAAACCTTCGCCCGCCTCGAGCCGCGCCACTGGGCCTACCTCGAAAAAATGCCGCTCACGCACTCCGAGCCGGAGTTCAACACCGTCTTCGTCCACGGCGGCTTCCTCCCCGACGAGCCTTGGCAAAAACAACCCGCCTCGGTCGTCACCCGCATCCAAGTCCTCGACGCCGAGGGCAAGCCTCGCAAACGCGCCGAGTGTCCCGACGGTGTGCCTTGGGCCGACCGCTGGGCCGGACCGCCCTTCGTGGTCTACGGCCACACCCCCCGCCC
The DNA here is from genome assembly GCA_966212385.1 of uncultured Akkermansia sp. Lineage (GTDB taxonomy): Bacteria > Verrucomicrobiota > Verrucomicrobiia > Opitutales > Opitutaceae > IMCC26134_A. The sequence continues at coordinate 2,044 of CBIHRE010000645.1, forward strand.
CGATATCTACAAATTGAAGTGGTCCGTCGGCATCGACACCGCCTGCTGCATGGGTGGCCACCTCACCGCCTACGTCCTCCCCGACTGCCGCTTCGTGCAGGTCAAGGCCCGCAAACGCTACTACGGCGACTGAGCCAGCCTGCTGATTTCCGCATTCAAGGTGGACGGGCGGGTCCCTCCGCCCGTGGATTGACCGTATCACCTATCGCTCCATGCCACGCGCCAAACGCCCCGCCCGCCGCTCAAAATCGAAATCAAAAACCGCCCTAGCCGCCAAGTCCGGCTCCGAATCCGGCTCCCCGCTCCTCGCTCCCAGCTCCCAGCTTGAGTCCGCCGCCCCCGGCGCCGCCCTCCTCGTCGTCGACCTGCAAGACTCGCTCCTCGGCGCCCTGCCCGCCCGCGCCGCCGCCGAGCTCCGCGCCCGCGCCACCCTTGCGATCTCCGCCGCCGGCGCGCTCGGCATCCCGGTCTTTTTCACCGAGCAAGCTCCGGCCAAACTCGGCCCCACCGCCTCCGCGCTCCGCCAACTCGCGCCGTCCGCGCCCGTCTTCGCGAAAGACACCTTCTCCGCCGTCGCCGACTCCGCCGTCCTCGGCGCGCTCCGCGAAAACCAGATCGAGCACCTCCTACTCATCGGCCTCGAAACTCCCATCTGTGTTTACCAGACCGCCCTCGGAGCCCTCGGCGAAGGCTTCCAACTCACCGTCCTCTCCGACGCCATCGGCGCCCGTCGCGCCGACGACCACGCCGCCTGCCTCGCCGCGCTTCGCCACGCCGGTGTCCACGTTCTCCCCACCGAGACCGTCCTCTATGCGCTCCTCCACGATGCCGGCCACCCGCTCTTCCGCACCATCGTCGGCCTCGTGAAAACCGCGACTCCCGCGGCTCGCTAGTCCGCTCCGTCCTCGTTTGGCCTCGCTCCGTCAGTCCCGGCCCAAACCCACGCTCCGGCCGACGACAGCTCGTCGCCGCGCCGTCCCCGAGATCGGCATGATCGCACGCGGCCCCGACACGCCGTCGACCGACGGCTTCGTGGTGACGCCCTACGAGGAATCGATGCGCCTCGAACCCGCACGCCTGCGCCCTCACTACCACGACTT
>CBIHRE010000646.1:0-3120 GCA_966212385.1 uncultured Akkermansia sp.
GACGGAGGGGTGCGCGGACCAAGACGCCTGGGTCGACCTCAGGGACGACGAGCGGGCGTCGTGATCGCCGTGGCGGACCGTTAGGTTGGTGTCCCCTCGAACACCGCGAACTGGCCCGCGTCGTTGAGCGGCACCACGCCGGTCAGCCTCGGCTACGTCACGCTCCCGCTCCGCCCCGTGAAGGGCAAAGTCGTCCGCGTGCAACTCGTCGGCAAGGGCGAGGTCGACGCCACCTTCGGCGTCATCACCGAGGTCGCCAACGCCAACAACGCCTCCGACCGCGCCCCCGTCGCCAAGGGTTCCCTCGGCATCGTCGAGATCGAGTTCTACGAAGCCGCCCCCGCATCGCGCTAAGCGTTTTCACGCCGTCCGAAAGAACGGCGCTTCCTCTCCGATCCCGCCTCGGCGCCCCCGAGGCGGGATCTCTTTTTTGCACGGCCCGCCTCCGGCCGCGCTTCGACAAACGGTTCGCTTCCCCTTCCCGACGCCCCGCTTGCGTCGTTCCTATTCGGATACGTTTTTTCTCCGCCGAACCCCGGCTACGAACTCTTACGGTAAGACACCTCCGCGCTGCCGCTTCGCCCGGTTTCGCGTATCTTTTCGAATCTCGGTTCCCCTCCCGATTCCCCGCCGCGACCGCGCGTTCGTCGCGCGCCTCGCCCACCCCTTTCCTTCCCCATGCTGCTCCGCGCCTTGCTCGTTCTTATCTCGGGCCTCCTCCTCGCGCCCGCCGTCCGTGCCCACTCTCCGGGCGAAAGCAGCCTCGTCCTCGCCGCCGACGATGAGAATCTGACCCTGCGCTTCACTCTTTCGCTCCGGGCGGCCGCCGGTCTTCTCGGCGCCGAAGCCACTCCGCCGCTCTCGGCCGCGACCTTCGAGCAGCATCGCGACACGCTGCGTGAAGCCGCCGCGCGCGCCTGCGTGCTCCTCGGTGCCAACGGCCGTCCCCTCGATCCCGAGCGTGTCCTCGTCTCCCTGCACGAAGGCCCCGACCTGCGCTTCGATTTCATCTTCGCCGCCGGCGCGCGCCCCGCCGCGCTGCGCCTCCCCGTTCTTTCGAACCTCGGCCCCGAGGCATGGTGCCTCGTCTCCGATCTGCGCTTCGGCGATCCCGTCCGCGCCGTCCTCAGCGCCAAGTCCGCCGAGCTCTCCCTTTCCGCCGCCCGATGAATCGTCGCCCGATGAATTTCTTCAAACGCCTGCTCCTCCCTCTCGGCCTCGCCATCGCCGCGCTTTGCCCGCAGTCGCTGCACGCCCAGCGCCAGATGGAGTCTCTCGGCCGCGGCCTCATCGTGCTCCGCACCAGCAGCACGCAGACCTATCTCGGCTGGCGCCTCCTCGGCAACGACCCCGAGGGCGTCGCGTTCAATCTCTACCGCTCGGCCAACGGCGGCGCTCCGGTCAAAATCAACGCCAGCCCGCTCACCGCCACGACCGACTACGTCGACACGCCCGCCAACCTCTCCTCCGCCGCCTACGCCTACTCGGTCCGCCCCGTGGTCAACGGCGTCGAGGTCGCCGACGCCTGGGCCAATCCCGCCGGCGCCTCCTCCTATTCGCTCCCGCTCAACGCCCCCACCCGCCAGTATTTTCCTGTCACGCTCCAGCCCCCGCCCGGCGCCGCCAACGCCGACTACGACGTGAAGTTCTGCTGGGTCGGCGATTTCGACGGCGACGGCGAATACGACTTCGTCGTCGACCGTTTGAACAAGGTCGTCACCTCCACCCAGTGGCTCCAGGCCTACAAGCGCGACGGCACCCTCCTCTGGCAGATGAACATGGGGCCGAACAGCCTCGGCCAGGACAACATCTACCTCAGCTCCTCCACCATCTCCGCCGGTCAGGCCGACGGCATCGTGGTCTACGATCTCGACGGCGACGGCAAAGCCGAGGTCGCCGTGCGCACCGCCAACGGCGTCGTCTTCAACGCCGGCTCCGCATCCCCGACCACCCTCGTCGCCCCCGACGACGAGCTGCAGTATATCTCCGTCATCGACGGCCTCACCGGCGCGGAGAAAGCGCGCTCCCAGATTCCGATCCCCGCCGGCTGGGCCACGCGCACCCACATCCTCGGCGCCAACATGGGCATCGTCTACGCCGACGGTCAGCGGCCCTCCATTTTCTTCCACGGCAAGAACCGCAATGCCGACCTGAGCTTCAACAACATGGCCGCCACCTGGGACTACCGCGGCGGCGTCCTCTCGCTCCGCTGGCTCTGGGATGCCCAGGCATCGAACGAGCACACCGCCGAGGGCCACCAGCTCCGCTTCGCCGACGTGAACAACGACGGCACCGACGAATACGTCGACATCGGCCTCGTCCTGAAGGCCGACGGCTCCGGCCAGATCAACGGCGACAAAATCACCGAGGTCGTCCACGGCGACCGCTACCACATCTCCGACATCGACCCCGCCCGTCCAGGCCTCGAGACCTACCTCATCCAGCAAAACAACGGCACCGGCCTCGCCACCGTCTACCACTCCGCCGACAAGAGCGACGTCATCAAAAAACTCTACGCCAGCGGCGTCATCGACGTCGGCCGCGGCACCATCGGCGCCTTCGTCCCCTCGCTCTCCGGCCTCCAGATGTTCTCCACCTTCGGAGGCACCTACGACGCCAAGGGCAACCAGATCTACGCCTCCGCCCCCTTCCCGCCCGAGACCATCTGGTGGGACGGCGACCTCGGCCGCGAGTTCCTCTCCACCATCGGAAGCTCCTCCACCAGCCCGGGTATCGATAAATTCAATACCGCCAACGCCACCAGCGGCCGCCTTCTCTCCCTCTACAGCGATCCCCAAGCCCCGAATTCCCCCTATAACAACTACATCGCCTACGGCGGCCGCCCCCAGTTCTGGGGAGACATCCTCGGCGACTGGCGCGAGGAGCTGCTCTGCGTCGCCTCCGACAACTCCGAGTTCCGCATCTACACCACCAAGACCGCCGACGTCGCCAAGACCCACGACGGCTCCTCCTTCCGCATCTACACCCTGATGCACAACCCCCAGTATCGCATCCAGGCGACCGCCAAGGGCTACGTGCAGTCCAGCTACGTCGACTACTACCTCGGCTACGGCATGCCCCCGCCGCCCCCGCCGCCCATGGTCGGCGCCAAGCTCGTCT
>CBIHRE010000647.1:0-3109 GCA_966212385.1 uncultured Akkermansia sp.
AGTGACAGTTCCGTTCGGCACCTTCACCACCGTGCGCGAGAGCACCGTCACCGGCACGCCGGCGATTTCCTCGGCGGACGCAACTTGGGCAAAGACAAGAAGCGCGAGGAAAGCGGTCGAGTTGGCGAATCGAGAGGACATGGCTAAGAAGCTGCCTGAGTGGAGGAGCTTATGTCCGGAAGCGAGCCTGCGGAGAAAAGAGAAGGCAAGGTGATATAAACTATAGTGTGCTGCGGGCCCGGGTGAATTCGCCGCTACCTGAGCCGGGTGCTTTCAGACCGAAAAATCGAAAAGCTTGGAGCCGAGATCGCGCGTGCCTTGCGCGAGGCTCGGCAAGCCCGGGGCTTGTCGATGAACGCGGTGGCGGAGCGCTCGGGACTGTCGCCGCAGATGGTGAGCTATGTAGAGCGCGATTTAAGGACCCCGACTTTGGCCACCTATTTTCGCCTCTGCCATGCCCTGGCCTTGGATCCGGTTGAGGTCTTGCGGCAGGTCCTTGGCGCCAAGCTCTAGGCGGAGCGCGACAGGCCGTTGAGGCTTGGTCCAGCTTCGCGGCGGACTTCCGTCGCGGCTTTGTCTTTTCTCAGGCCGAGAAAGACCGGTTGGCGCAGCACGCCGTCGTTGGTCCATTCGGAAAAGCGGATCTGCGCCACGAGATCGGGGCGCAGCCAGGTGACCTTGCGCATTTCACCCGCGGTCATGCCGCGTCCGAAGCGCGGGCGGCGCTCCATGGGGAGATTGGCGAAGGGGCAGTCCTCGCGTTTGCGGCGGAGAAAACAGGTGTGCAACTCAGCGAGCGTGGCGTGATTGAAGCCTGTCCCGACTTTGCCGGCGTAGAGCAATTTTCCCGCCGAGTAGTAGCCGATGAGAATCGCGCCGAAGTGCGGCCGGCTGCCTTCGGGCGGGGTGAAGCCGCCGATGACAAACTCCTGTTCGCCGTGCACCTTGCATTTCAGCCAAGCGCCGCTGCGTCGGCCCGCTTCGTAGGGCGAGCCGGGGCGCTTCGCGATGATGCCCTCCAGCCCCTGTTTCTTCGCCGCGGCGAGCAACTCCTCCGGATCGGTGTCGAACCAAGGCGACAATTCGAGCGGAGCCGGCGGCTTTTTCCCGAGCCAGGCCGCGAGACGCGCCTGGCGCTCCTCGATCGGCAGTCCGCTCAAGTCCTCTCCGTTGAGACGCGGCAGATCAAAAACGTAATAGCGTAGTGGCGGACGTTCGCCGAGGTCGCGGCCTTGCAGCAGTTGGAAACGCGAGCGACCGGCCTCGTCCAAGGCCACGATCTCGCCGTCCAGAATCGCGTCGTCGCATTTCAGCTTCGCGAGCGCCGCGGTCACCTCGGGGTAGTCCGGATCCAAGGGCTTGTGATTGCGCGACCAAAGTTCGACGCGTCCTCGGCCCAGCACGGCGAGCGCGCGGTAGCCGTCGAACTTGATCTCGCAACGCCAGCGGCCTCCGGGGACCGCTTCGCTGCCGAGCGCTTTCATCGGCTCGATGAACGCCGCCGGCGCCGCGGGAGGGCGGCGCCGGGCGCGAGGGACGGGTTTGGATTTGGGCGTTTTCAGTCGGTGGTGATCTTGACGTCGACGTTGTCGCGCACGGCGCGCGAGTAGGGGCAGGTGGCGTGGGCTTGGTTGAGGAGTTTTCGCGCCGTGTTCTCATCGACCCCGGGGATCGCGGCCCGCAGCTCGACGGTGAGGTGCGAGGTGTCTCCCTGGGCGTCGTCGGCCAGGCCGACGCGCGCGATCACCGAGGACCCCGGGATCTCGACGTGCGCGACCTGCGCGGCGTGCTTGAGCGCGGAGTGGAAGCAGGCGGCGTAGGCGGCGGCGAAGAGATGCTCCGGCGTGGGCGCCTGTTCGGCGGAAAGATCGTAGCGCAAGGCGCGGTCGGAGGACTCGACGACCCCGTCGCGTCCGTGGTTGGAAACGACCTCGGCTATGCTGGGTGTTTGGCTCGTGTTCATGCGCGCACCCTAATCTCGGCTTCGCGCCGCGGGCATCGGGCGACGGGCCGTGCGCTCCATCCGGCGATCACGCAGAGCGACCGCCGAGCGGAGGGCAAACCCGTGAAGCGGTGGGGTTTTTTACGAATAGCCGCTTGGCGTCGGCCCCGATTTCTCGGACGCGCCGCGTCGCGCATAGTCACGGTGTGCCCACCAAAACCGAAAAGCCCGCGCAGCAACGTCCTCCCCAGTCCCAATCACGCCGGCCCGGCCGCGAGGCCCCGATGAAGCCGCGCCCGCAAAGCGAGCGAGCGGAGGAGAAGGGCGCGGACCGTCTTCAGGGCAAGGTCGCGCTCATCACCGGGGGCGACAGCGGCATCGGTCGCGCGGTGGCCATCGCCTTCGCCCGCGAGGGCGCGGACGTGGCGATCTCCTACCTCGAGGAGAGCGATGACGCGCACGAGACGGAGGCGCTCGTCGGCGAGCATGGCCGTCGCTGCATTCTCCTGCCGGGCGACGTCGCACGGACCGCCGTGTGCCAGCGGCACGTGCAAAAGGTCCTGAAGGAGTTTGGCCGCCTCGACGTGTTGGTGAACAACGCCGCGGAACAGCACCCGCAGAAGTCGCTCGAGGACGTCGGCGACGAGCAACTGGAGCGCACCTTCGCCACCAATATCTTCTCCTTTTTCCGGCTCACGCGGGCGGCGCTCCCTCACCTCAAAAAGGGCGCGACGATCATCAACACCAGCTCCGTCACCGCCTATCGGGGCAGCGCCAAGCTGCTCGATTATTCCTCGACGAAAGGCGCGATCGTGGCCTTCACCCGCTCGCTCGCGCTTTCGCTCGCGAAGCGCGGCATCCGCGTGAACGCGGTCGCGCCGGGTCCGGTCTGGACCCCGCTCATCCCGTCGACCTTCTCTCCCGAGGAGGTCGCCGAATTCGGCTCCGACGTGCCTCTCGCGCGCGCCGGCGAGCCCGCCGAGATCGCCTCGGCCTATGTGTTCCTCGCCTCCATCGAATCGAGCTACATGACCGGACAGGTCCTGCACCCGAACGGCGGAGAAATCATCAACGGCTAAGCAGAACTCCCTTCACCATGAAAATCCTCCTTGTCGGCGACGAGGCGCGCGGAGCCACCGGGATGCGCCGTCGCCGCAGCCCGTCGGC
>CBIHRE010000648.1:0-3103 GCA_966212385.1 uncultured Akkermansia sp.
AACGGCCTCGTCGGCTTCCGCACCTTCGGCGCCGAGGCCGGCCTCGTCCACCGCGTCACCGTCGTCGACCAGGCGAGCGGCGCCACGCTCATCGATCCGGATTTCACCAAGGGCGAAAACGGCTTTGGCGCCGGTTCGCTCGTGGGCGGCGCGCTCTCCGTCTCCGGCGACACCGACGCCGTCTTTGCCAACGCCCCCTCCTCGCTTCCCCTGCTCCGCGGCCGCTTCACCGCGCGCGAGGGCCTCGTCTCCGCCCGCGCCTACGCCTCCGCGCTCGGGCTCTACGAGGTCTCCGTCAACGGCGCCAAGGCCGGCGACCAATTCCTCGCCCCCGGCTGGACATCCTACGACAAGCGCATCCAGGCCCAGACCTACGATGTCACCGGCCTCGTCCACCCCGGCCTCAACGTCCTCGGCGCCGCGCTCGGCGATGGCTGGTATCGCGGCAAAGTCGGCCTCGGCTGGTCCCGCGTCTACGGCTCGCAACTCGCCTTCGTCGCCAAGGTGAAACTCGTCTACGCCGACGGCTCCGTCGAATGGTTCTCCACCGACACGAGCTGGAAGGCTGCCGACGGCCCGCGCCTTCGCGCCGACCTTCAGGATGGCGAAACCCATCAGGCCGCCTTCGAAAAACCGGGCTGGGACACCGCCGCCTTCGACGACTCCGCCTGGCTCGCCGCCGGCACCGTGACCAACCTTTCCGCCCGGCTCGTGCCCCAGCCCGACGAGCCCGTGCGCAACATCGCGCTGCTCACCGCCCGCACGCGCACCGAGATATCGCCCGGCGTCTGGATCTACGATCTCGGGCAAAACATGGTCGGCGTCCCCCGCGTTCGCCTGACCGGAAAAAAGGGCGACGCCATCGTGCTCCGCCACGCCGAGGAGGTCTACCGCGTCGGCTCCCGCACCGGCCAGATCTACACCGACAACCTGCGCACCGCCAAGGCCACCGACACCTACCTCTTCGCCGCCGACGGCACGGTGACCTTCCAGCCGGTCTTCACCCAGCACGGCTTCCGCTACATCGAGATCACCGGCACGACCACGCCCCCGGCAGTCGAGGATGTCCAAGGCGTCGTGCTCTCCTCCGATCTCCCCGCGACCGGCGATCTCGTCACCTCCCACGCGATGCTCGACAAGCTCGTGAGCAACATCCGCTGGGGCCAGCGCTCCAACTTCCTCTCCATCCCGACCGACACCCCCGCCCGCGACGAGCGCCTTGGCTGGACCGGCGACATCAACGTCTTCGCCCCCGCCGCCGCCCGCTTCGCCGACACCCGCGCCTTCCTCTCCAAATGGATGACCGACCTGCGCGACGCGCAGAAGAGCAACGGCAACCTCCCCGCCATCGTCCCGCAGCCACGCGGGGAATTCGACTCCACCGGCGTGGGCTGGCCCGACGCCGCCATCACCGTGCCCTACTCCGTCTGGCAGGCCACCGGCGATCTTCAGATCGTGCGCGCCAACTGGACCGCGATGAAGTCCTTCTACGCCTTCGTCCGCTCCAGCGCCACCGCCGACGGCGACCTGCTCGAGCAGGGCCGCAGCAACTGGTTCTCCGGCGACTGGCTCAGCCTCGAAAGCGTCAACCGCCTCGAGGAACACAAGGTCATCGGCACCGCCTACTTCGCCGAGGACACCCGCATGATGGCCGAGATGGCCGCCGCCCTCGGCGACACGGCGCTCTCCGCGGAGTGGAGCGCCCTCGTCCCCCAAATCCGCCAGGCCTTCGTCAACGCCTACCGCGCCGCCGACGGCACGATCTACACCGGCACCCAGACCGCCTACGCGCTCGCCCTCGGCATGGACATGATCGCCGATGCCGCGCAACGCGCCCAGACCGCGTCCAAATTCGTGGCCAAGCTCGCCGCCGACAACAACCACCTCCGCACCGGCTTCCTCGGCACGCCCTGGCTGCTGCCCGCCCTCTCGAAAATCGGACGCGAGGACCTCGCGATGCGCCTCCTCCTCAACGACACCTATCCGTCCTGGGGTTTCCCGATCTCCATCGGCGCGACGACCATGTGGGAGCGATGGAACTCCATCCAGCCCAACCTCGAATTCGGTCCCGTCGACATGAATTCATTCAACCACTACGCCTACGGCGCCGTCGGCGACTGGATGTTCCAAAAACTCGGCGGCATACAGGCCTTGTCGCCCGGCTATCGCCGCGCCCGCATCGCGCCGCTCATTGGTCACGGCGGCCTTTCCCACGGCCGCTGCGAGCAACTCACCCCCCACGGCCGCCTCGCCACCGAGTGGAGCCTCGTCGGCGGCGTCGCCACCCTCCGCGTCGAGATCCCGGCGAACACCAGCGCCGTCATCCACGTGCCGGCCAAGGCGGGCACACCCGTGAAAGAAGGCGCGCTCGCCGCCGAGAGCGCCCCCGGCCTCACCTACCTCGGACGCGAAAACGGCGCCTCCCTATACGAGGTGGGCGCGGGCAGCTACGTCTTCACCTCCACGCCCGAAGTCGCCGCCCCCGCCTCGCTCGTCGCCGATTCCGGCCTCGGCCAGGTCCTCCTGAGCTGGACCGCGGTGCCCGGAGCGACCGGCTACGACGTGAAACGCGCGCGCCAGGCCGGCGGCCCCTACGCGGTGATCGCCAGCGGACTCGCCGCGACCAGCCACGCCGACACCGGCGTGGTCTACGGCGCGCCCTACTACTACGTCGTCTCGGCGCGCAACGCCGCCACCTCCGGAGCCGACAGCCCCGAGGCGGTCGGCCAGCCCAGCCTCGCGCTCAACCCGGGCTTCGAGACGCCCGTCACCAGCACCTTCCAATACAACCCGGCCGGCGGCTCCTGGACCTTTTCGGGGCAATCCGGCGTCGCCACCAACGGCAGCCTCTTCACCTCGGCCAACTCCGCCGCGCCGCAGGGCGTCCAGGTCGCCTTCCTCCAAGGCACCGGCTCCATCTCGCAGACCTTTTCCGGGCTCACGCCGGGCGTGAAATACACCGTCACCTTCGCCGCCGCGCAACGCGGGACGGGCGCCAGCTGGAACATCAACGGCCAGACCTGGAACCTCGCCGTCGGCGGGACGGTGATCGCCAGCTTCGCCCCGCCCCAGTCGGCCACGGGCTACGTCGACTACTCCGCCA
>CBIHRE010000649.1:0-3099 GCA_966212385.1 uncultured Akkermansia sp.
AGCCGCCCTATAACATTTCGAACAACGGCTTCGGCACCCTCAACTCCGCCACCGCGCCGACCGACACCGATCTCGACGGCATGCCCGACTACTGGGAAAGCGCCCTCGGCTGGGCCGTCTCCACCCAGGACCACAACACCGCCCTCCCCAGCTCTGGCGGCCTCCTCTCCGGCCTGAACTTCATGCCGGCCAACACCCCCGCCGGCTACACCCGCCTCGAGGAGTATCTCCACTTCAAGGCCATCCCCCACGCCGCCATCAACCGCAACATCAGCGGCACGCCGTCCACGCTCACCGTCGACCTGCGCCGCTACGTCCGCGGCTTCAAGAAAGCCCCGGTCACGTTCTCCTTCTCCAACATCAGCAACGGCTCCGTCTCGCTCCAAGCCAACGGCTACACCGCCGTCTTCACGCCGACGCTCAACTTCGCCGGCCGCGCCCGCTTCGACTTCACCGTCACCGACGGCGACGGCAGCTCCTGGACGCAGACCCTCGGCGTCCTCGTGAAGACCACGCCCGCCGTGCCCGCCGGCGCCGTCACGATCCAAGCCGAGTCCGGCACGATCACGAACGGCACCTTCGATAGCAATAACGCCGGCTTCAACGGCACCGGCTTCGCCAACCTCGCCGTCACCGGCGGTGTTCTCCAGCTCAGCAACATCAGCCGCGCCACCGCCGGCTCGACCACGCTGACCATTCGCTACGCCCTCGGCGTCGCCGCCTCCCGCACCGGCAACCTCGTGATCAACGGCTCCACCCAGTCGATCACCTTCCCGACCACCGGCGCCTGGACCACCTGGACCACGATGAACGTCCCGATCACCCTGAACGCGGGCTCGAGCAACACCATCCGCTTCGAATCCACCGGCCAGGACCTCGCCAACATCGACGAGATCACCATCGCCCCCTGATTCGGCTCAGCCAACGCCGCTCAACGCCGCCGTGGGAGAAACACCCCCTCGGCGGCCCCGTTCTCCGCGCTTTCGAGTTTAGGCAAAACGAGGTGTTACCTTCGCTTGCTGCATAATATTGTCAGCCGCGTGCTCACACTTGGACAAAAATAACTTATTTCATCATTCATATCGTTTAATACGAATATCTTAAGATAACAACAAAATCAGCTCTAGCTAAGGGAGCACGAAGCGTGGTGGCTATTACTTAGGTATAGAATCGTAGAGTATTCATACCCAACAAAACTACGTATACACCCTAGCCAACACACGCCTCATGAGTCCCGTCACCAAAACCCTGCTAGCCCTCCTCGCCACCCTCCCCACCACCTACGGCGCCACCACAGTCCTAGGAGACACCAGTGGTAACGCCCGAGGCACCAACGCCCTTGATGTTCAATCCAAACATGATGCGCCGAATCTGGTCGCATCCGGCAACGAAGCGATAGCTGTCGGCATTTCCAATGCCACCTTAGGCACCTACTCAGCCGCGTTGGGTCATTCCAACTGGATCGACACCGGCACGGAAAACTCGGCAGTCGGCCTCGGCAACGAAATCACTGGTAACTTCAATTCTGCATACGGTTACGCCAACTCCGTCTACCCGGCTAATACCATCTACTCGGATGCAGCGGGCGCATTCGGTTCCGTTAACTTTATCGATACCCCCGGCGTAGGCTCTTTCGCCTTTGGTTCGATGAATACCATCTCGGTCGCCCACGCCTCGGTCTTCGGCAAAAACATCACCAATTCGATCACTGGCTCGACGATGATCGGCCCCTCCAACACGGCCAAGGTCACGATCCTCTCCTCCGGCAACGTCGGCATCGGCCTCGGCACCGCGAGCCCGACCCAAAAGCTCGACGTCGGCGGCAACATCCGCCTCTCGGGTAACATCATCAACGCCAGCGGCAACACGCTCACCCTTCCCTCCGGCGCCGGCACTCTCATCACCACCAGCGGCAACCAGACCATCACCGGCGCCACCACCCTCCAGGGCACGACCATCCTCGGCGGCACTTCCGCCGCTCAGCAGCTCAAAATCGACGTCTCCACCGGCAACGTCGGCATCGGCGCAGCGCCCGACGCCTCCGCCAAACTCAGCGTATCCGGCGACTCCAAATTCGGCGGCGAGATCGGCGTAGGCACCGGCACCAGCACCGACGGCGCGAACCTTCGACTGCTCGCCTCCGCAACTGACGCACAGTGGAATTTGGACAACAATGCCGGATACCTGCGTTTCTTTACCGAAACGGCACCTGGCGTCGGAGCCGTAAATCGTGCCTGTATTTCACCCTCAGGGTATTTCGGGATCGGAACCATGACCCCGAGAAACACACTCGATGTTGTTAGATTTAATTCCATTAGCGGCCCGGCAATCAATGTGAGAGCTTTTACAAGCACCGGAACCGCAGCCATACCCGCGATCAACTTAATCAAAAGTCATGGACTAGAAACGATCCCGACCGACATGGGAACAACCGCTTATGAAGTAGTAGGCAAAATCAACTTCTCAGGCAGATACCAAGGAACGGAGCGACCGGTGGCCGGGATCTACACATATGTGCATAACACCCCCAGCGGCACAGCAACTCAGCTACCTGGATTCGTCGCCTTTAACGTCGCCACTGAGGCCGCCAACACAAGCGTGACCCCCATTGTTATGACCTCGACCGGCCGCGTGGGCGTCATGACGCTCGATCCCCAAGCCACTCTGGACGTGACCGGCACCGTCCAGATCTCCGGCGACATGAAGGTGAAGAACAACGCCGTCATCCGCGTCTCCCCTGCCGGCGACATCTCGATGGGCGACTTCCAGTCCGGCACCAACCCCGCCAACTAATCAGGCATCGCCTTCCCCATCCTGATGAAAACAGGCCTCCCTCTCCTGCTCGCGGCCCTGCTCGCGAGCGTGGCCGGCGCCCATGCGGCGCCACCCGCCTGGTGGAGCACTCCCTTCGGCGCCAACAACACCGTCGCCCTCAACGCCAACGCCGCGGACGACTTCGCCGTCGCCAACATCGGCCAGCTCAAAAACATGGCCGCCTCCGCCCGCGCCATGTTGAACGCCACCTACCCCAGCTCCGGCGGCGCCGGCACGGCCATCGACTCGCTCGTCAACGGCTGGCTTGCCGGTGGCGGCGCTGCC
>CBIHRE010000650.1:0-3097 GCA_966212385.1 uncultured Akkermansia sp.
CTTGCCGTTGGTCGAGTAGGTGCGGTTGAAGTCGGAGGCGGTGAAGGTGGTGACCTGGTTCGCGATGCCGAGGGTGACGGTGGCGGCGTAGAAGTCGGCGAGGGCGTTGCCGAGCTGGGCGAGGAGGGCGGAGTGGTCGGCGAGCTGGTCGTCGTGGGTGTCCCAGCCGCCGAGCGAGGCGAAAAAGATCTGGCGGCGGAGGCCGAGCGCGCCTTTGGCCACGATGAGGCGGAGGATCATGTGGAGCTGCGCGGCGACGCGGGTGAGGGCGCCGGTGGAAGTGCGGCAGCGGGGGAAGAGATCCATGTCGCCGGCGACGTAACCGGGCGCGCCGGGGCCGCGGTCGTAGCGCGGGATGGTGGCGAGGGTGGATTTGAGCAGCGTGTCGTTTTGGACGGCGCGGCGCATGATGTTGGCGTATTCCTGCTCGAAGAGGTGGCCGTAGCTGCGGGCGAGGACGTCGTCGGTGGATTGCTTGAACTGCGGGTTGGGCGCCCAGGTGGCGTCGCGGTTGCTCAGGCCGATGCTGCCTTCGGGGGAGACGTGGTATTGGAAAACCTCGTCGCCGACCTGGAAGAAATTGTTCCCGGCGAGGGAGACGTTCATCGAGATCTGCGAGCCGGCGTTGAGGGCTTGGAGGTGGTCGGCGAGGCGGCCGCCCCAGCCGACGCGGCGGACGGAGTCGGGGACGGAGGTCTGCCACTGGACCTGCTGGTCGTTGTGGGAAAACAAATACGGGGGGATGGCGGCGCCGCCGGATTTGTATTCGGCCTGGGTGATGGGGGCGACGAGGGTGCCGACGTTGCCGAGGACGGCGAGTTTGCCGGAGGTGAAGGCGGGGGAGAGCGGCGCGAGGGCGGGGTGGAGGGCCCATTCGCGTCCGTCGCCGCCGGCGGGTAGGGCGAGGCGGACGAGGTCGGTGCGTGGTAGGGCGAGGATGCCGCGGGCGGCGGCGTAGGCATTGTAGCCGGCCGTGTCGTAGGGTACGAGGGTGTTGTTGCCGTCGTTGCCGCCGAAGAGGAAGAGGCAGATCAGGGCCTTATGGTCGTCGCCGGCGGGGACGGTCTGCGCGGAGAGCGTGGAGCTGAAAAGGCGCAGGGTGCCCATGGTGCTGAGCAGGCCGGCAAGGCCGAGTCCGGAGCAGGCGGCTTGGCCGAGGAACTGGCGGCGGGAGATCATGAGCGTGGAGCGGGGAGCGAGGAGCAGGGAGCCGGAAAACCAGAGGACGGAAGACGGAGGACGGAGGACAGGCTGGAAGGGAGACAGCGGAGGCGGGCGGAGGAGCCGGGAATTACGTCGTTCTCGTTCTCTTACTCGTTCTCGTTCTTCGATGGGTTTGGCTGATTCCGCCTGCGGCGGGAGAACGAGTAAGAGAAAGAGAACGAGAAAGATTGGGGGCGCGAGGTGGGTTAGTGGTCGATCACGGTTTCGGGGGCGATGGAGATGAGGTGGATCGCGTAGCGGATGACGGAGAGGCGACGATCACGGAGAATGGTGGCGTCGGTGGTGGCCCAATACCAACTGGGGAGCGAGGCGTGGAACTCGAGGAGCTCGGTGCGGAGGGCGGAGCTGACGCGGCCGCCGCGGTATTTGTCGGCGAGATGGGTGACGAGCGCGGCGAAGTTTTCCGCGGGCGTGGTCGGGGTGCGGGCGAGGATGGCGAGTTCGGCGTCGAGCGGGATGGTGAGGACCAGCACGTCGGAAGCGGGGTCGGAGGGGTTGGAGGGCTCGGCGGTCCACTGGCCCCAATTGAGGATGTCGTGGAAACAGTTGGATTCGGCGATGACGGTCGTCTCGGAGGTGATCTGAAACTCGGGGGAGACGAGGCCGGCGGTGGCAATGGGGCCGGGGTGGGCGTAGACGGGTTGGAAGAAATTGAATACAGAGGGCGACCCCATCGGGACCTGGTGGGCGAGCTCGTATTGGTAGTTGATGAAGTAGCGCGGGTCGCCGGCGCGGGGCGGGGCGGGCGGGAAGGCGTGGTAGAGGCGGGTGAGGCGGAGGACGGGCTCGGCGCGTTTGCCAAAGCTGAAGGGGGCGTTGGGGGCGGGGAGACGGGCTTCGGGGTCGAGGAGGACCGCGCGGACGGTGGCGAAGAGATCGCCGCGCTGGCCGGAGCCGTTGTCGGCGAAGACGGCGGCGACGCGCTGGACGTAGCCGGGCGAGGGGTTGGAGGTGACGAGCCGCTGGATGAGCTGGCGGCCAAGGAAGGGGCCGACGTTGGGGTGGTTGAAAAGGGTATCGAGAGCCGTATCCAAGGCGACGATACCGTCGGTGTTGGCGGGGATGGTGACGCCGCGGACGATGCGCTTCGCACCGAGGTCGTGGAACTCGGGGTAGAAAGTCATCGGCCGGGAGACATCGTAGCCGTAGAGGAACCAGGATTCGCGGTCGGCGACGGTGTTGTCGCTCCAGCGGGGCGGGTTGGCGGGGTCGTAGTGCGGGCCCCAGCCGGTGAAGACGTGGGCGAGGCCGACGATGTCGGCCTGGGTATAGGTGGGAACGGGGAGGCCTTGGGCGTCGAGGTGGACGGTGCCGTCGGGGTGGAGTTCGTTGAGGCCGATGCTGAAGAGCTGCATGACCTCGCGGGCGTAGTTTTCGTCGGGGCGCTGGCCGGTCTCGGGGTCGGGACGGCGGTTGCGCATCATGCTGAGGTAGGTGCCCATGACGGGCGACTTGGTGACGTCTTCGAGGAGGTCGCGGTAGTTGCCGAGGGCGTGCGTGAGGAGGAGGTCGTAGTAGGCGGCGGCGGCCTCGTGTTCGCCGGCGAGGGCGCCTTCCTGCGAGGCGACGAGGATTTGGGAGAGGGCCCAGGCGACGCGCTGGCGGAGCTGGTCGGGGGCGGTGAGGGCGGTTTGCCACCAGGATTCTTGGAGCGGGGTTTGCCAGCCGTCCTCGTTGCCGCCGGAGCGGGCGAGGAACTCGGCGCGTCGGGCCTGGACCTGCGGGAGGAGGCGGGTGATGGCGACGTTGCGCTGGGCGGCGAGCCAGGCGGCGTAGCCTTGGGAGCGGACGGTGGCGACGGCGGCGGGCGACGCGCCGAAGGCGGCTTGTTCGAGGAAGCGGTGGGCCTCGACGAGGGTGGGTGGCGTGGTGG
>CBIHRE010000651.1:0-3090 GCA_966212385.1 uncultured Akkermansia sp.
GGGGGGGGGGGGGGGGGTGGAGAGGCGTTTTTTTACTCGCCGAGGGTGGGGGCGATGCGCGGCGGGGCGGGCTGGTGGGCGATTTCGCGGAGGAGCGCTTCGGCGGTGAGGCCGCGGGCGCGGGCAAGGGCGTTGAGGCGCGTGGCTTCGGCGGAGGTGACGGGTGTAAGGCGGGCGGTGCCGTCGCGGTCGGTCCAGCGGAGGTGGATGGTGCGCTGGCGGGAGCTTTTCACGAGGCCGCGGAGAAAGGTGTCGTCGTCGGACGCGGCGCCCGAAGAGGGGGCAGGCGAAGCGGGAGGAGTGGCGCTCATGGGAGGTCAGCGTTTTTTGGAGCCGGATCGGAAAAGGGAGAGTATCCAGAGAAGCACGACGGCGCCGATGACGGCGGTGATGAGCGAGGCGAGGGTGCTGCGCACGCCGAAGCCGAGCACGCCGACTAGCCAGCGTCCGAAGAAGGAGCCGAGGACGCCGATGATGAGGTTGCCCAGCAGTCCGAAGCCTTGGCGACGAAGGATGAGGCCGGCGAGCCAGCCGGCGAGGGCGCCGACGACGAGGAGGATGCAGAGCTGCTCGAAAGAGATGTTCACGAGGCGGCGTGTGAGCTTGGAGCGTGGAGGAGGGAGCTAGGAGCTGGAAGCGGCTCCGACGCCGGGGAAGGTTTGCCAGAGCTTGAGCGGGATGTCCTCGGGGCGCACGGTGGGAGACTGGCCGGCGGCGACGAGGCTGTCGATCCAGGCGCGGCCGCCGTCGGGGAGCTGGCCGCGGAGCAGGGTGCCGATTTGTTTGCGGCGTTGCTGGAAGCAGGCGCGGATGGCGCGCTTCACCGCGGGCGGGAAAAGCAGCGGCGCGGGTTTGCGGACAAGGTTGAAGAGGTAGGAATCGACATCGGGGCGGGGGTGGAAGCAGTGCCCGGAGACCTTGTGGCCGGGGGCGATGTCGAAGGCGGATTGGATGAAGATCGAAATGGAGCCGAACTGCTTGGTGCCGGGCTTGGCCATGTAGCGCTGCGCGGCCTCGAGTTGGAGCATGAGGACGAGGCGCTCGGGGAGCGGGCCTTCGAGAACGGCGTCCATCCACGGCGTGGAGATGGCGTAGGGGAGGTTGGCGACGATCTTGAAAGGCTGGTCGGCGGGGATCTGCGCGGTGGGGTGATCCATCGCGTCGGCCTCGAGGAGGTGGAGGCGGCCGGGGTGGAGCGGGGCGACTTCCTCGACGAGGTAGCGGGCGAGCATGGCGTCGCGCTCGACGGCCCAGACCTCGGCGCCGGCTTCGAGAAGGGTGCGGGTGAGGGTGCCGAGGCCGGGGCCGACCTCGACGACGCGGTCGCCGGGCGCGACTTGGGCGAGTTCGAGGGACTTGCGGACGATGTTGCCGTCGATGAGGAAGTTTTGCCCCAGGGCGTGCTTCGGGTGGACGCCGAGCTTGGCGAGGATCTCGCGGGTTTCGGAGAGGGTTAAGGGCATCGGGCTGAAGAGTAACCGCGAATGGACACGAAGGGACGCGAATTAAAAACCAGGGTTTGGTTCCACCGGGTTTCCTGAGCAGCGAATTTGTGATTCGTGTGCAGTCGTGTCCATTCGCGGTTGAACAAGAGACGTTCAGGCGCGGTGGAAGTCGGCGAGGAGGGCGGCGGTGTCGGGGGCCTTCATGAGGGCCTCGACGCAGAGGATGGCGTGGGCGCCGCAGGCGCGGACGCGGGCGGCGTCGGCGGCGGTGAAGATGCCGCTCTCGCTGACGGCGGTGACGTGCGCGGGGAATTTCGGGATGAGGCGCTCGCTCAGGCCGAGGTCGCACTTGAAGATGGCGAGGTCGCGGTTGTTGACGCCGATGAGCTGGGCGTCGTGGGCGAGGGCACGGTCGAGTTCGGCTTCGTTGTGGATCTCGAAAAGGGCGTCGAGGCCGGCGGCGCGGGCGGCTTCGTGGAGGACGCGGATGTCGGCGTCGTCGAGGGCGCGCACGATGATGAGGATGGCGCTGGCGCCGGCTTGGCGGGCTTCGAGAACCTGGATCGGGTGGACCATGAAGTCCTTGCGAATGCAGGGCAGCGAGCGGGAAGCAGGGAGCGAGGAGCCAGGAGCCGGAGAAGCGCGGAAGTGGGTGGTGACGGATTCGAGGTCGGCGAGGGTGCCGCCGAAGTATTTCTCGTCGGTGAGGATGGAGAGCGCGTCGGCGTCGGCGGCTTGGTAGCGGAGCGCTTGGTCGAGGGCGGGGACGCCGGCCTTGATGTCGCCCGCGGAGGGGGAGCGGCGTTTGATTTCGGCGATCACGGCGAGCGAGCCGTCGGCGCGGCGCCGGGCGGCGGCCAAGGAGGGCGGGCGCGGCAGGCGGGCCTCGTGCGCGGCCAGTTCCTCCAAGGAAACGGCGCGGACGCGCGGGGCGACTTCGAGGCGCTTGTGCGCCATGATCTCGGTGAGTTTGTCGGACATTGTCGGACGGGAATGGCCGCAAAGAGGGGCGGAAGGCGCAAGAACCAAGGCGGCGCGAGAAAGTCGGCGATTTTGGCCTAAACGCCGAAAAAGGCCGCGACGTCGCGGGAGGCGCGCTCGGGGACGCTGACCTCGGCGGCGAAGGTCGGCCAATGGCGGAGGGAGGCGGCGACCTCTTCGATGATCGATTGGGCGCGCTTGCGGTCGAGGCCTTCGAGTTCGGCGAGTTTTCGCAGGTGGCCGGGGCCGGCGGCGCGGCGCTCGCCGCAGACGGCCATGCCGCGTTCGGGGAGCTGTTGGGGGCTGAGCGGCGTGAGGTCGTAGGCGGGGCCGAGGGTCCAGGCGCGGTCGCGGTAGAGGAAGCCGTGGTTCTTGGCGTGGTCGTCGCGGTTGCCCGCGAGGACGTTGAAAACGGCGCGGCGGTAGGCGCGCCAGACCTCGCGCTCGTCGCGGGTGAGCTGGCGGGTGGCGCGGAGGAAGGTTTGGTAATCGAGGTCGCCGGCGCTCATGTGGAGGAGGGCGGCGAGCGTGTGGTGGTGGACGCGGCGGCGCGTGCCGTCGGGGGCGATTTCGCGGTCGAAGCGGCGCACGGCGAAATGTCGCCGCGGGCGTCCGTCGGGATCGGCGGTGACGAGGAGGCGGGTGGGCGGGACGTCGATGCCGG
>CBIHRE010000652.1:0-3090 GCA_966212385.1 uncultured Akkermansia sp.
AGATCGTGGATGTTGCCGTGAAGGATGAAGAGGCTGTGCGCGCCGCTGTTCCAGAGGCGCGCGAGCTCCGCGGCCCAGGCGGGCAAATTGGGGCGAGGCGGCGGCGTGGCGCTGGCGGAGGACTTGGCGGGCGCGGTCATGGGGAAATCGTTTTATGCGAAACGCGTGACGGCGCGGCGCGAATCAAGCGCCTTGCCCGGTGTCGGCCGGCAGGCGCGGAGGAATCGTCGCGGACTTGGCCAGCATCGTGCCCGCGGGCACGGCGGGAAGCTGGGCCGTGAGGTCCTTGAACTCGGCGAGGTCGGAGAGCCAGCGGTTCGTCTCCGCGAGATGTTCGATGCTGAGGTCGATGCGCGCGCCGAGGGACTCGGCGTTTTTGTGCGCGACGGCGTCGGCGCGGATCAGCTTGGCCTGCTCGACGAGGCGCTCCTGTTCCGAGCGCGCGAGCTCGTGGTTGGCGCGGGCCTGGGCCACGCGCGCCTGACGTTGGCGGAGCGCCTCCAGGCGCTCACGACGGGAGGCGAGGAGCTTTTTGCGAGTATCGCGGGCGGGATCGGCTTTTGCGCCCGAGGCGGGCTCGGCGGCCAGCTCGGCCTCGAGCGCGGCGACCTCCTCCTCGGCGCTCTTCGCGTTGGCGGCGAGCTGGTCGCGGCGCTCGGTCTCGAGGTAGGCCTCAAGCGACTGCTCGATCGTGAGCAGGCGAAGGTAGGTCCAGAGCAGTTCGTCGAGCTTGCGCAGACGCGTCTCCATCGAAAGGGCGAGCTCGCCGGCGCCGGCCTCGGTGCTCGCGGCGGAGATCTCCCCGCATACGCCTTGAAGGGATTGATAACGGCGGCGGCGCTCCGAAGAGAGGCTGCCGAGGAGCTGTTCGCGCTGGGTGGCGAACTCGGCGGCGCGCCGCGCGGCCTCGCCCTGCTCCACGAGGTTCAGACGGGCGTCGACGCGCCGACGAAACCAGCCGCTGTCGGGCACGTAGACATGGACGAGGGCGTAGGCCACGCCGCCAACCAGCAGGCCCAGCGGTTCGCCGCTGGCGAAGCCAAGCCCGAGGGTGCCTAGCGCCAGCCAAAGATGCTCGGCGCTGCGCCAGAAAAGCCGACGGTAGGCGGGCGGCGGGGAATCGAGTTCGCTCATCGGATGATCCAGGCTCGCGCAGCAGACGTGCGCCCGCGGCGAACTTGCAATCGAGAATCCACGCTCACTCGACGGTGAACCACTGGACCTCGACGCGGCGGTTGAATTCGGGCTCCTTGCCGGCCGGCTCTTCCCAACCGCGGCCGATGGTCTCGAGACGGGCGGGCTCGACTTTCAGGCGCTCGATCAACACGCGGCGGATCTCGTTGGCGCGGTTCTTGGAAAGCTCCATGGCCTTGAGCGCCATCTGGCGCACGAAGGGCTCGCCGCCTTGCTCGCGGAATTTGTCGACGAGGGCATTGTCGACGTGGCCGCGGAGGAGGATGGTCGAGCCGGGGCTGACCTGAAGCAGGCGGCGGATGGACTCGAGGTTGCTCATGTTCTCCATGTTGCTCATCTGAAGCGTCGAGGAGTTGGGCTCGAAGAGGAAGCGGATGTCCTTGGTGAGGAGCGGATCGCCCTCGATGGCGCCGCCGCCCGAGCTGCGGATCGGGGCGATGGCCACGCGCTGCTCGGCGTAGGCTCCGGCGGCCTGGAGCGCCTGCAGATGCGAGGCGTCCATGTATTTGTCGGCATCGGTCGGCTGATCGATCAGCGTGCCGTAGGCGAGCATGGCGGACGAGAAGATGCCGCTGAAGCTGCCGGCGGAATCGATGGTGCCGGAGTAGAAGGCGAGATTCTCGGGGAGGTTGGACAGATGGACTTTGGTCAACTCCTCGCGCGCCTGGTCGCGGCTCCACTTGAAAGCCTTGGCGATCGTGTCGAGATGCGCGGCCTGTTGGTCGCGAACGAGGCGGTTGCCCTCGAGGACGCCGTCGACGAGGCCGGCGACGATCTTCGTATTGGCGGCGGCGAAGCCTTTGTTCACGACGAGAATGTCCGCGATGATGAGGAGGTTCTTGTTGGTGGTGAGAAGCTGGGCCTTGCCAGCGCTGGCCTCGACGACCTCGGTGGTTTTCGGCGCCCAGGTGACGCAACCCGCGAGCTGCGAGCCGCCGGCCTTGAGGTCCTTGAGGAAGAGGTCGCCGGCGGCGAAGGCGTCGGCGGTGAAGAGCAGGTTGACCTTGTCGGGCGCGGGCGCGTCGCCGGGAGAAGCGAGCAGGTTGACGCCGATGCCGGCCTCCTGCGTGAGGTAGCGGACGAAGAAATCGGCCTCGGTGAACTGCGCGGTGACGAGGGTCTTGCCGCGAAGATCGTTGATGCGGCGGATCTCCTTGCGAACGACGAGCCCGTCGGCGCCGCGCGAGAAGCCGATCTGCACGGGCGCGGTGACGGCGAAGTTGCGGCAGTGGGCGGTGGTGACGTCGACCGTGGTGGCGGAGACGCCGATGCGGCCGGCGTTGAGCGCGGGCCAGCTTTCCTCCTCGCTCAACTTGATGCGGACCTTGAAGCCGTGCTTGCGGAAAAAATAGGAATTTTCCGAAGGCTCGAGGCCGCCGTTGGCGACGACGATGCCGGCGTAGCCGGCGTATTCGCTGAGCTCGATGTCGATGGTATTGTCCTTCGGCACGTAGGCGGCGGGCGGAGGAAGGATCGGGCAGGCGGTGAGCGGGGCGACGAACTCGGCGTCGTCGATCTTGCTCGCGGAAGCGGAGGCGCCGGACGCGGTGGCGGAGCCCGACGAGGCGGACGAGCCGGCGGACGCGGCGGGAGCCGTCGCCGTGGCCAGCGCCGCGGGCGCGAGACGGTTCCACCATTTGTAGGCGCCGAAGGCGGCGAGGCCGAGGATCAGGAGCGTGATGACAAACTTTCCACGAGCGGTCATGGCGATGGGAAGAAGCGGAGTTGCGGACGGGGTTGAAGGACGGCGAAACGCGCGGAGGCAGGATCAGCTTTCGCCGATCTTCTGGCGCTGCGGAGCCGGGGCGGAGGCCTCGCCGGCGGCGGGCTGGGTCATGCCCATCTTCTTCTGGTATTCCTTGAAGAGCATGGCGCCGCGCGCCTTCTTGAGCTCCT
>CBIHRE010000653.1:0-3066 GCA_966212385.1 uncultured Akkermansia sp.
GAGAGCCAGATATGCAGGAGTATCCGACCCAAAACGAGTAGAGCCGCGCCGGCTCCAAAAACTATACAAACAAAGGTAAAAGGGCTCATAAGACAGATGCCACACGGGGGAAGGGAAGGGGAGAAGGGGAAGGGCGAAAATGAACCCGATCGACGCCATTACGCTGCGTAAAACGAAGCGTGCGAATGCCACTCAAGTCCTGCTCCCGTCTTTGCTGAGTATCAAAAGCAGCAGAGGCAAAAGCCCACGCAGAATCGACAACGAACGCAACCCGACGAGCTATCATCATAGCGTCATACGGGATTGGATACGAACCCGACTCCTCTACGATGCGCATGCTTTCATCGCCACGAGCCAGAGCAGCGAGAACGGCAGGTGATTTTTTCAAAGCTCGCCCCCCTCGATTGATTGAATACTGAGACGAGAAACACGATCCCAAGCCTCCGCTTCCAAAACGTGCTTCTTAGCGAGGAAGAAAGCCGCGCCCGGCTTTACACCTTGATTGCGTAACCGGTAAATTACGCTGCGTAATTGGCTCGCCGTGTCCGACTCAAAACGGACTTGCCGCACAGCAGGACCGCAACCACCAAGGCGGGCCCATTGGCGGCCCCCATGCGGCATTTTACCCGCGTCTTTTGAGAGATACTTGGCGAGGTAGTAACCCGCGCCGCGATCCTTGCAGAGCTTTACATTAACGCGACCGAGACCAACGCGCCGAGCAAGACGACGGACAAGAGCCACAGGCAGACGCCGATTAACAAGCATATGCGCATGCAGTCCGTGTCCTGATTTGTGCCACTCGAAAACGCGGACACCTCTGTATTTTCCGACATGTTTTTTAATGTTAAGTAGCAGATAGGAAACAGCGGATGCAAACTGCCACGAATGCATTACGACCGGAGCCGTGAACGTCCAAAAATAAACACGCTCCGAGTGATCAAACAGATCATCCACAGCCCAGCGGAAGGCAGTTTGTGCCCTCGTCTCCGCGAGCTTTGATAAAGTAGAATTGTTACAGTAAGTAACAAGGTTAGAGGGGAGCGGGGCGGCCCCCGCCGCTTGCGCGGCGTGTGCCGCTCCCGCCCCCCTCAGGTCGTGCAAACCCCCCTCCCGCCAAAGGAGAGAGTGTGTAAGCCCCCCCTCCGAAGAGGGGGAGCCGGTGCACACCTTGTGACTTTCCGCACGCAACATGGTCACAACACGGACGGCGCGGAAACTTATAGAGAGACAACCTGACCTTGCGCCAAGGTCAAGCCCTTCTCGCGAACCAATTTGGTAACTTGGACAACAACGGGAGCACCAGCTTTAGCCGGCATAAACTCGTCGTCTTTGCCCATCTCTTTGCTCTTTATAAGAGCCGCGATGCGCGACGCGTCGTTTTCATATACCTTGATGGTCGCAACGTCCCGACCGACGAGGACTGAAAGCGTAAGGCCGGCCCATCCTTCTTTCTGTCCGGTCTTATCGTTTACCTTGGAACCGGCTTCAATTTTGCCAGTGATGAAAGTCCCGAGGATACAGGGACCGAGCGCAGCGGAAGCCAAAAAGGCCTGTGTTTGTTCTTTTGTTAGGTTCATGACGGGAGGAAAATTTACGCTGTGTAATTACTGGGCGGCATCCATGAAACTGGACGTGTGGACAGCCACAGACTTTCCGTTTACTCGGTAGGACTTCTTTACAAAGTCCGGGATTTCACCGGTAACCGGGATAAAGCGCTCCATGAGCTCCACAAATTCCGCCTCGAAAATTTGCGCGTCCGTTCTCTGTGTCCGGACCTTGCGCCCGCCTTCCTCACGGGAGCGCTGGAGAGCCAAGCGGAAGCCGATGCGCCGCGCCTCATAATCGGCAAAAACCTTATCCGATGCGGCTACCACCTTTTTAACCTCTGAGATTCGAGTCTCAGCGAAACCCGCCGCCCGCAGGCAGTTGGTAACGTCGAGCGGAGAAAGCGCGTTTGCCCGGGCGAAGGTGACGAATTCCCAATATTTGCCCATCGCGTCCTGCGCCGCTTGCACAGCCGCTTTTGCGAGCTTAGTAGCCTGTTCAATGACAGCTACATTTTCAGGAACCACGTCGGGAATTACGGTCTGGACACTGACAACAGCAGCCTGGGGCTTTGATTCCTTTTTACGCTGCGTAATTTTCTTTGAGGGCTTTTTCATTTTTCGGTTTGGTTTGCACGTTACCCGCACTAATGCCGTTAATGCATCCCGTGCGAATGAAGCCACACAATCAATGCGAAGCACTAGGTCCAGTTTTTAATCGCACAATAAATATTATGTCTAATCAAGTTTTGGCGTCTTTGCCGGGGTCTCTTCCTCTGTTTAATTGGCTGAAAACCCGGCATGCCGGCGTGTTGATGCACCCGACTTCCCTGCCCGGCGACCAAGGAGTCGGCGTCTTGGATCGGCGCACCGTTCACTTTCTCGATTTTCTCAAGGCCGCCGGCATCAGCCATTGGCAAGTCTGCCCCCTCGGCCCCACGGGCTACGGCGATTCGCCTTACCAATGCTTTTCGGCTTTTGCGGGCAACCCCTACCTCGTCGATCTCGCCGCCTTGGTCGATGCAGGCCTGCTTGCCGACGCGGACCTCGCCGACCTGCGAAAGCTGCCGCAGGATCATGTGGATTACGGTTGGCTCTACGTCACCAAATGGCCGGTGCTCTTCCGCGCTTACGAGGCGGCCAAGGCCCGCCGCTTTGCGCGTTTGCCCTACGGAGATTTTTCGGCGTTTCGCAAAGCCCACGCCTCCTGGCTCGACGGCTTCACGCTCTTCCTCGCGCTCAAAGATCACCACGCGGGCAAGCCTTGGTGGCAATGGCCCGCCGAACACCGCTTCCTCGCCCGCGCCGGTCAAAGCGCCCTGCCCGATTCCGTCACCGCCCGCGCCGAGGCCCACGCGTTTTTCCAATATCTGTTCTTTGGGCAATGGGCGCTGCTCCGCAACGCCGCGCGCGAACGCGGGATCACGCTCATCGGCGACGCCCCCATTTTTGTCGCGCGCGATTCCGCCGATGTCTGGTCGCATCCCGAGATGTTCCAGATCGACCAGGAAAGCGGCGAACC
>CBIHRE010000654.1:0-3064 GCA_966212385.1 uncultured Akkermansia sp.
CTCCACCGCGCCCGCCGCATCGCCGGCCCCACGACGCGTCTCGGCGCCAGCCGCGAGCAAGGTCGCCTCGGCGAGCTTGCGCCGCGCCTCGTCGCCAAACTCCAGCCCGGTCGCGAGCGCCTGCACGTCCGCGAAAGCCTTCGCCAGCCGAGCCTCCCGCGCCACGAGGCTTTCCTCCGTTAGCTTGGCCTTCGGCGGCGCGGACGGAGCGGGCCGGGAAGACGCAGCGGACGCAACCGGCGCCGGAGCGCGATCCCCGCGCAACCCCCACCAAACCGCGCCACCCACGATGACCAGCAGCGCCGCCGCCGCCACGACGACGGGCGCCGGTCCCTTTTTTGTCTCCGCCGCGGGCCCTGTGCCCGTGACCGCCGCCGCGGCTGCCGCGGACGCCGGAGCCGGGCCCGCCACCGGCATCGGAGGGCGCGGCGAGGCGCGGGCTGCGAAAGGAGAGTTGTTCTGCGGAGCAGGTGAACCGTTCATCATAAAGTCTCGCCGGCCGTAGCTTTCATCCCTTCGCGGCCAAACGCGTCGCCTCGCCGCTGCGGCGGAAGAACTCGCGCTCCTTCTCGATCAACATCTGCTCGCGCTGCTCTAGCATCGCCTCGCGCTCCGACAGACCCTGCCCGAGCTCCGCCAGCTTGCGCTCGCACTCCGCGACGAAACGCTCGCGCACCTTCAGGCTTTCCTCGATGCGGGCCAGCTCCCGCTCCTTGTCCTCGTCTCGCGAGTCGTGTCCGGCGGGCGCGCCTTGCAGCCGCAGAGCGCAGAGCGGACGCAGTCCCTCGATCTCCCCGCGAACGTCTTCCAGCCGGGCGTAGATCTGCCCCTGCCCCACCGGAAGAATCGCGAGCTGCTCGCCGGCGGCGTCGGAAAACAAGACCAGCGCCGAGTAGGCCGGGTTCGCCACCAGATGACGCAGATCGTCCGCCAACGCGGAGCCGGCGAGATTGCCGAAGGCCGAAAGAGGAACGAGAGGCACGCTCATGACGCCGCCGAGATGCGGTCGAGGCCGGGGCTCATCAATCCCAAGCAGGCGTCGCGCGCCGATTTAACCCCCGCGTGACGCCGCCGTCACCGGATGCGCCGCCCGTTTGCGTATCCACACATCCGTTACCCACTTGTAACCGTTTGGCGTCGCTTGCGAATTGCGCCGCGTCGCGGCCCGCGCGTCTTCCTTCGCGCATTTCCAATCGGACCTATGGCGCGTCGCATCGCATTCGTTAACTACAAGGGCGGGGTGGGCAAAACCTCGCTCATCGTGAACGTCGCCACCTGCCTCGCGATGCAGGGCAACCGCGTGCTGCTCTGCGATCTCGACACCCAGTCCAACGCCTCCATCTGGCTGCTCCGCCTCGAGCGATGGAACCAGCTCGCCTCCGCCGCCGACCGCACTCTCTTCCGCCTCTTCCAACCCGCGCCGCCCCCGCTCGCCAGCCTCGTCGTGCGCGGCGTCGTGCAAGACCGCGAAGGCCGCCCCGCCCTGCCCGGCCTCGATCTCCTTCCCACCTCTTTCAACCTCGTGGACCTCGAGGCCGACTTCGTCTCGGATCCGCGCAAGCCGCCATACGCGCTCTTCCGCGAACAGCTCGCGACGGTCGAGAAAGACTACGACTACATCCTCTTCGACTGCCCGCCCAACGTCCTGCGCGCCTCGCAGTGCGGCGTCTTCTCGGCCGGCGAAATCTACGTCCCCGCCAACCCCGACGCGCTCTCCCTCATCGGCTTCACGCTGCTCGTCGAAAAACTCGCGGTCTTCCACGACAGCTCCGCCGGTTTCCGGCGCGCCGCCTACGGCCCGCCCGCCCAGGTCGAGGGCGTCCTCTTCAACGCCGTCAAAGCCAACGCCGACGTGGAGGTGCCGAAGATGCGGATGCAACTTCGCCTCAACCAATTCAAGACCGCGCGCCGCGTCTCTCGATCGGCCCGGATCTTCACCGCCATGATCCGCGACGCCACTCTGGTGCGCCGCGCCGTCACCCTCGGGCTCCCCGTCCCGCTCGTCTCCGCCGAGACCGCCGCCGACTCCGCCGGCATCGTCTCCGACTACCGCGCCTTGGCCCTCGAACTGGTCCGGCACGATTACTTCCACCCGTGAACACCCTCCTTCGCCCGCCCGCGGGCCCACGCGCCATGCCGTCCCCAGCGCCGATTCCGCCCCGGATCTCTCCCTCGAAGTGGAACGCCCTTCGCCTCGCGTTCCACGGCTCCCCGCTCGTCGACGCCCCGCTCTCCGCCCTCGCGCAAAACATCGACGGCTGCGCCTGGCCCCTCGACGACGCCGAGGAAAAGCCCTCCGCCTACATCGACCTCCCCTACGGCGAGGCGCTCGGACGCCTCCGCCTCCTCGACCTCGCGCCCGCCCGACTCGACACGCTCGCCGACATCCTTCGCGGCACGCTCGCCTTCGACGAGTCGTTCGGCGCCATGGCCGCGGTCGCCAGCGGCGCCGAGGCGGCGGCCGATCCGCTCGGGCGCAAACTTGCCCGCCTCGGCATCCCCGCCGATTTCCCCATCGCGCTCAGCAACCTGCCCCCCGGCACGCTGCACTTTTGCGAACGCGAGGGCCTGCACACGCTCGGCGCATTCCTCGAGTTTTCCCGTGGCGCGTCGCGCACGGTCATCGTCGGCGGCGAGTTCCGCGATCTGCTCAACGCCGTCGGCCATACCGACGAGGAGACGCTCGCTCGCTACCTCCATTCCGCCCGCGCGCCTCCGGGCTCCACCTCGTCGAGGCGCTTGGCCACCTCGTCCGCCCGCTCGGCGTCGAGGCGCGCATCGCCCTCGCCCGCGATCCCGCCACGGCGGAGCCGGACCTCCGCGCCCGCGCCTCGCGCCTCTTCGAGTATTTCCCCGGTCAATGCGACCGCCTCCGCGCCGCCGTGTCGGAAGGCGCGCCCTACACGCGCCTGGTCGTCTCGCTCGACGATCTCAGCCTCGAATCCGCCGTGGCGGGCCTGCTTCGTCTCCACCTCGAAACAGCCTCGCCGGCGGCCGACGCCTCGGCTTCGTCGACGGCCCCGGCCAAGCCCGCTCGACGCTGGCGCCCGCGCTGGTGGCCGGG
>CBIHRE010000655.1:0-3053 GCA_966212385.1 uncultured Akkermansia sp.
AGTAAGCCGGTCCGGCCACTCGGACCGGCGCGTGGCGAAACGACTCCGTCGTTCCGCTCCGGTTTTAGGCCTTTAGCCCGCGTTTTCCTCGTTTGGGGAGCGCGGGCTTTTTGCGGGCGGATTTTTTCGATCGGATTGAGCCGTCGATAGCTGCCGGTTTGTGGATTGATCGTTTCACCCAAGGTGGGCGGGCACGTCCCTGTGCCCGCTGTCGCAGGGTGACCGATGAACGGGCGGAGGGACCCGCCCGTCCACCTGAAATCCGCAAGCAACCAGTCCTTGGCGCGGCTCTGAAAATCAGGCTGTGGGGCTCGCCGGGACGGCCAGCTTGGCGCGGTCTTGCTCGGTTTTGAGGCGGAGCTGGCCGCAGGCGGCGTCGATGTCGTGGCCTTTTTCACGGCGGAGGGTGACGGGCACGCGGGCGTCACGGAGAACGTCGGCGAAGCGTTCCTGACGGTTGCCGGAGGGGCGCTTCCACGGGAGGCCTTCGACGGTGTTGTAGGGGATGAGGTTCACGTGCGCGTGGAGGTCGATGGCGATGTCGCGCAGCTTTTCGGCCTGATCGAGCGAGTCGTTCACGTCCTCGATGAGGATGAACTCGAGCGTCACCATGCGGCCGTGTTTTTCGGTGAAGGTATTTAACGCGGGGAGAAGTTTCTCCAGCGGGTAGGCCTTGTTCACGGGCCAGATTTTTTCGCGGACCGCGTTGGTCGCGCCGTGCAAGGAGATCGCGAGGCGGAAGCCGAGGGGCTCGTCGGCGAGCTTGAGGATTTTCGGGACGAGGCCGCTGGTCGAGAGGGTGATGCGGCGCGCGCCGAAACCGAGGCCCCACTCGGCGTTGACGATGGTGAGTGCGCGGAGGACGGCGTCGTAGTTGGCGAGGGGTTCGCCCATGCCCATGACGACGATGTTGTCGAAGGTGGCGATGCCGGTGTGGGCGCGCGGGTCGTGGGCGTCCTCGCGGTGACAGACGTGGAGGAGCTGGGCGACGATTTCGCCGGCGTCGAGGTCGCGTTTCAGGCCGGCGAGGCCGGAGGCGCAGAACTTGCAGGCCATGGCGCAGCCGACCTGGGTGGAGATGCAGATGGTCTTGCGCGACTGGTCGAGGCCGACGCCTTCCTGCGGGGCGCGGATGATGACGGTCTCGATGAGGGATTTGTCGCCGAGCTCGAAGAGGAGCTTGTCGGTGACGTCGCGAGACTGCTTGTCGAAAAGGAGGGCGAGGGGGTTGAGCTCGAAGGTCTCGGCCAGCCAGGCGCGCAGGGGCTTGGAGAGGTTGGTCATCTCGTCCCAGGAGCGGGCGCGTTTTTTGTAGACCCAGTCGAGGATCTGCTTGGCGCGAACAGCCGGCTCGCCGCGCTCCGTGAGGCGGGCGGTGAGAGACTCGAGGGTCTCTCCGGTGAGGGCGGGCTTGGCGGGCGTGAACTTCATGCTTGGCCAAGAGCGTCGCGCGCGGCGGGATGTTGGCAACACTGCGGCGGAACCACCGTAGCGTTACCGAGACACAAGACAACCGCGCCACCTTTCTCCGCCGAACATCATGGGACTTTTGCACCGTCATCTTTTTGCCGCCGTGGCGGGGGCCTGCGCGGCGGCGGTGGGGCTCTTCGGTTTCGTGCTGATCGCGGGGCAGGCCTTGCGCGACCTCCTGGGTTATGTGATGGCCGGGCAACTGGCACCGCTGACGGCGGCGCGTTTGCTCGGGTTGATGCTGCCCTATGTCGCGGTGTATGCGCTGCCGATCGGGTTGCTGACGGCGGTCCTGCTCGTGCTGGGGCGTTTGTCGAGCCAGCAGGAGATCACGGCGATGCGCGCGGCGGGGCTGAGCCTCGGCTATGTCGCGAGGCCGGTCTGGATGATCGCGGGGGCGGCGGTGCTGCTTTCGCTGGCCTTGAATTTCTACGTCATGCCGCGGGCTCGGACGGCCTACAAATCGACGCTGGTGGAGGCGGTGCGGCAGAATCCGTTGAACTTCATCGTGCCAAAAACCTTCGTGCGCGATTTTCCGGGTTTTGTTGTCTATGTCGGCGAGCGCGAGGGGGCGGAGTTGCGCGATTTTTGGCTTTGGGAGCTCGATGCGCAAAAACGGGTGCTCGGCGTGGCGCATGCGAAGTCGGGCACGGTTGATTTCCACGAGGCGAAGAACTGCATGGTGCTTACCTTGCGCGAGGTGAGCGTGGAGTCGCGAGACCGAGAACGGCCGGAGAATTTTTCCAAGCCGCCCTTGGTCGCCACCTCGGAGTCCACTTCGGTGGAGCTGAAGCTCGAGGGCCTGTTCAAGCAGATGAAGGTCGGGCAGAAGATCAATTGGATGACCTACGGGCAGCTCTCGGCGCGTCGCGCGGAGTTGAAAGCCAAAGGCGCGCAGGCGACGAAGGATGAGTTGCAGGAACTGACGCGCGTGACGGTGGCGTTGAACGAAAAGGCCGCCGCGAGCTTCGCCGTGCTGGCTTTCGCGCTGGTGGCGGTGCCCTTGGGTATCAAGGTCTCGCGAAAGGAGACCTCCGCCAACCTGGGCATCGCGGTGGCCTTGGTGCTGGGCTACTATTTTCTCGCCGCGCTCACAGGCATGCTTGAACGCAGCCCGTCGCTGCGGCCGGAGATATGGGTCTGGCTGCCTCCGCTCGCCTATGCGGCGGCGGGGGTATGGCTTTTTCGTCGCGTGGACCGGGCGTGAAGCGGGCCTTTGGCGAGCGGCAATAGCGACATGAAAGGCGGCGACGGCGCGCCGCCCTCTAAGCTGGTGATGCGAAGGCTGGCCTTGGACGCTACGCCACGATCTGCCGCACGCCGTAGGCGGAGATCCACTGGTCGCAAGAGACGAGCACCATGCCTTCTTCCTGCGCTTGGGCGACGAGCATGCGATCAAAGGGATCGCCATGCACCGGCGGTAGCGCGAGGGCGCGCTCGGCGTGGCGGGCATGGATCGGCAGATCGGTGAAGCCGCCGAGGCGCAGCACCTGGGCGAAGTTTGCCGGGAGACGCAGCTTGCCCTTCGCCACCTTCAGCCCCAGCTCCCAGAGCGAGGCGGCGCTCATGAACACCTCGTTGGC
>CBIHRE010000656.1:0-3045 GCA_966212385.1 uncultured Akkermansia sp.
GCGTGAGGAGCGCCGCCACGCACACGATGGCCTTCACCGGCACCAATCTCCGCGGAGGCGACAACACCGTGTTCATCGACAAGGTGCGCTTCGGCCCCGGCCCGCTCACGCCCGCGCAGGCCTGGCGGCAGGACCACTTCGGATCCTTTGCCGACAGCGGTGTCGCCGCCGACGCGGCCGATCCCGACGGCGACTCGCTCAACAATCTCCTCGAGCGGGCCTTCGGCGGAGACCCGCTTCGGGCCGACGCCGGTCTCGCCCCGCGCCTCGACGATTCCCGGTCTCCGCTGAGCTTGATCTACCGCCGCGCCTCGCTCGCGAGCGACCTCGGCTTCCTCGTCGAGGAGAGCATGGATCTCGCCTCCGGATGGAGCGAAGCCACCGGCAGCGCCGAGCTCGTCTCCGACGACGGCGTGGTCCAGCTCATCCGCTTCACCCGCCCCCTCGCCGACAACGCCCGTCTTTTTCTTCGGCTCAAGATCGCCGCGCAGTGAAGCCCGGACGCCCCGCCCGGCCGCTCTTCCCGGGGCCGAGCGAGGATGCACCCTTTCGGGTGTATTGTCTCGTAACCAAATAGCGGATACTCTCGCCCACGCCCGCGCAAGCCGGCGCCCCTCCAACCCAACACGCACCCAACCATGACCCTGTCCCGCACCCTGGCCGCCATCGCCATCTCCTCGTTGGCCGGCGCCTCCCTCGGCTCCGCCCAGATCCTCTTCTCCGACAACTTCACCACCTCGGGCCAAAGCAACGATATCAACTTTGAATACACGGGCGGCCGCCAGAGCGGCACGCTCGGCGCGATCCAGTGGCGCCAAGGCGCGGGCGATCTCTTCGCCAACATCTCCGGATCGATCGGCAACGAGAGCTTCGGCGGCTACCAGACCCAGGTCGGCAACGCCGGCGGCCCCGGAAAACTCTGGCTCGTCGGCGCCGGTTCGGCCGGCGATGGCGACCAAGTCGGCGTCGCCTCGCCCGAGCGCAATTTTACCGCCAATCCCGGCGTCGGCGGCTATCTCGCCATCCGCTTCGACCTCGATCCGGTCACCGGCGCCGCCGGAACCAACGCCGATTGGGCCGCGATCACGATCGGCTCCTCCGACCGCTCCAACTTCGGCGCATCCGGCTCCGGCGGACGCGGCCAGGGCATCCTCAATTCCGAGGTGAAATTCGGCGTTCTTTTCCGCGACAACGGCGGTTACCAGGCCTTCAGCGGCGGCGCCAGCCTCGGCAGCGGCACCTACTCCGCCACGCCGACCACCACCACGACCCACGCGATCGAACTGCGCGTCCAAGGATTGGGCGACGAAAACGCCTTCGACGGTTCCGGCGACGCCGAAATCAAGGTGTTCGCCGACAGCTCGCTCGTCGCGACCTTCACCCGGACCGGAGGCTTCACCGACAACTACATCACCCTCATGGGCTACAGCGGCGGATTCCAAATCAACGCCTTCGACAACTTCCAGGTCGAGTCCGTCTCCGCCGTGCCCGAGCCCTCCACCTTCGCTCTCCTCGCGGGCGGCGCGGTCATGCTCGTCGTCGGCGCCCGCCGTCGTCGTCATCGCGCTGAGGCCTGAGTAACCGCAGACGCCATCACCCAAGCCAAGGGCCGGAGCCGGACTCGCGCACAGCGCGGGTTTCGCGCTCCGGCCTTTTTTGTATTTGTCGCGTTCGCCCGCCAGCCAGGTGGACGGGCGGGTCCCCCGCCCGTCGAGGCCTGCGGGAGCCTCCGCGCATCCGAATCCGGAGCCGGTTTCCTTCAAATCTCCGCCCGGGAATAAAGTGGAGCCGATGGTCGGGATCGAACCGACGACCAGCGGTTTACGATACCGCTGCTCTACCACTGAGCTACATCGGCCAACACCGGCTTTCGCCGGCTTGGAAAGTGTCCAAGGGAGCGGGTTACTACGGGCCCTTTTTTCCGGGCCGCAAGACAAAGTTTGCCTCTCTTCGTCTCCCGCGCCTCTCCCCGCCCTCAGGCCAGCCGCGCCGACAGCTCGCGTGTGATGCGCCAGCGCAGCTCCTCCCCGCTCACGTAGCGCCCGAGCTCCTCGACCATATATCGGCCGAGGCGCCGCAACTCGCCGTCATGCGAGCCCGCGATATGCGGCGTGAGAACGAGGTTGGGGACCGTGAACAAAGGGCTGTCCGCCGACGGCGGCTCCTCCACGCACACGTCGAGGATCGCGTGGAGGTCGGGCCGCGCGCGCAGCGCCTCCACGAGCTCCGCCTCGCGGATGATCGGCCCGCGCGCGGTGTTGATGAAGGTCGCCCGCCGGCGCATCGCCAGGAAGTGCTCGCGCCCGATGAGGCCCCGCGTCTCCGCCTTGTTCGGCGCGTGCAGCGAAACAATATCCGCGAGACGAAACGCGTCCTCGAGCGTGCAACGCCCCACCCCGAGTTTCTCCGCCTCGTAATCGTCGACAAAGGGATCGTGAACCAGCACGCGCAGATCGAAAGGCTTCAGCAACTCGATCAAGCGGCGCGCGATCATGCCGCAGCCGATGAGCGCGACCGTGGAGCGAAAACCTCCCGGCATCGGCGCGTCCGTGCCCGGCCACTCGGCGGAGCCGCGAACCGTCGCCGCGTAGGACCAGAAGTTGCGCAAGCTGAGCAAAATCGCGCCCAACGCGTATTCCGCCACCGGCAGGGCGTTGGCCGCATAGGCGCTGCTGAGCGCGATATCGCGCCCCCAAAACGCGTCCGATGTGAAGTAGCCGGTCGTGCCGGCGCCGTAAAACACCGCGCGCAGCCGCGGCGCGGCCGCCAAAAACTCCTCGTCCATCAGCGGCGCGCCCCACCCCGAAAAAATCACCTCCACCTCGGCCAACAGTCCCGGATGGGCGAGGATCGATTCACGCGTCTGCGGCGCGGCGACCATCATGACATGCTCGGCTATATCGCGCTGCTCCTCCGGCCCGTAGACCCGCGCGAACGAGCGGGTTTCCATGATGTATAAACCTTTGAGGCGTTTCATGACGGCGAGAATCACGGCGCGCGACAGGAGACGGCCCCGGGGATGATCAGTCAGGACACCCTCCGATG
>CBIHRE010000657.1:0-3042 GCA_966212385.1 uncultured Akkermansia sp.
CCGCCGCTTACAATGGCCAAAGGCAAGAAGGGCGCGGCCAGCGCGATCGGCATGAGTCGTGGCCCGATCGCATGATTCTCCGCCATCGGAGCGAACCATCGCACCGCCATCATCAAAAAGTATCCGGTCACGACGGCCGTTATCCAAGCCAGGCACGCCACGCCTATCCAGACGGGCACCGGCCCCGAACTATGACTCACAAACGAGGTCCCCATGAACATACGCCGGGCAAAAAAGCCGCCGAAAATCGAAAACGAGGCCAGAATCATACCGATCACCAGCAAGAGTTTCACCACTCGGTTCATACCCGAGGCCCACAACCCGGCCGCCGTGAGCACCGCGCAGGCGGCCAGCAGGGAGACGATGATCGAGAGATCCTGCAGGATGTCGACGGAACCAAAAAAGTAGCGGACGACCGCATAGGGCAGCAGCGCGACCGCCAGCAGGAGGGATTGCGCCATGAGAGACACCCACTTGCCCCACACGATGCGCCATGAATCCAAACGCGTGAGCAAGAGGAGGTCCATCGTCCGTCCATCGAGCTCGGCGCTCAGCGCGGTCAAGGCACGCAGCGGAGCGAGCAGGAGCAAGGTGCCGAACATCGTGCTCCAGAAAATGCCGTCGATCATGCCGCGCGAGGACGAGCCGTTGCCCACGTCGGTGGCGAAACCCGTGGAGAACATGATCAGGAGCACGGCCTGCGCGGCGATGAGACCGCCCACGAACCCGCGCTGGCGCAGGCCTTGGCGCAGCTCCTTGACCAGCATCGGAGGCATCCAACCGGGAAAATCGAGACGCGGCGGCGGGGCCACGGCGACGGGAGCGGATGAAGTCGCCACGGTGCTCATGCGCGCCCCTCCTTGCCCGCCGAAACGGCGTCCGGCAAAGGCGGCGGTTGGGAGGTCGAAGCGCGTCTGACCGGAAGCGCGCCGCCTCGAAGTATGTCGACGAAAGCCTCCTCCAGCCGGCGTTCCTGCCGTTGAAAGCTCAGCACCGGCAAATCGGTAGCCAATCGCCGCAGCTCCATGGAGACGGACTCCGGATCGCCGCGGTGAAACTCCGCCCGGGCGCCGTCGCGGCGGGCTTCCACGACGCGCCAGCCGGGACGGTTGCCCATCCATTCCGCCAGCGCGGCCGCCGGGCCGTGCACCACGATGTCGAAAATCGCGCCGGACGAGACGTCGTGCCGAAGGAGATCCTCTTTTTCACCATGGTGGACGACGCGTCCTTGGTCCATGAATACAAGCGTGTCGCACATCTCGCCCAGCTCGGTCAGGATATGCGAGCTGATGAGGATGGTTTTCCCCCGCTCGCGCAGGATGCGCACGAGGTTTTTGAACTCGAGCCGCGCCTTCGGATCCAGGCCGGCGGCGGGCTCGTCGAGCAGGAGAAACTCGGGGTCGTTGAGCAGCGTGCGCCCGAGGCAGAGCCTCTGGGTCTGACCCTTGGACAGCTTGTCCATCGGCCGCATGGCGAGACTCGTCAGATCGGTGAAGTCCATCACCTCCAGCACCCGCCGCGCGAGCTCATGGCCGCGAAACCCATGGGCGCGCGCGAAAAAGTCCAGGTAATCGCCCACCGTCATGTCGCGATAGGCCTGGAAATGGTCGGGCATCCAGCCGACGCGGCGCCGCACGAGATTCGGCTCCTGCACGATGTCCACGCCGCCCACGCGCACCGTGCCGGTGTCGGGAAGATCGAGCGAGGCGAGGATGCGCATCGCGGTGGTCTTGCCCGCGCCGTTCGCGCCGATGAGCCCGACCACCTGCCCGCGCTCGAGCGTGAAGGACACGCCCTTGAGCGCCTGCACGTAGCCGAAACGCCGGGTGATGTTGTTAACTTCTACGAGAGGTGTGCTCATGGCTTGCGAGCGCCGACCAGGGGGCCGACGAAAAGAAATTCCGGTTCATCCCAACGAATCGAGGCCAGCGTCGGGACAGGCGTGAGCCCCTCCGCCGCGCCGCCGCGCGCGCTGAAGAAGCCCGCGTGCGCCGCTCCCAGCCCGGGCAGCTTCTGCCGGCGAACGAGCGTGACCTTCTGGCCGGGCGCCAGCTCCTCCGCGCCCCAGGCGAGACCTTTTTCATCCACGTAATGGAAATCGCGCAACACGGCCCCCACGCTGGATTGCACCACCGGCGCGGCGCCGTCCGTTCCCCCGGCGACGAGCTCCACGCGGGCGCGCGTCGGGGACAGACGACGCAGCGTGTGCTCCTGCACCCGTCTGCTGGCGAACCAGTCGCCCGTCGCGTAGCCTTGTGAACGCTCATAGTGGTCCGGCCGCTCTCCGTTCGAATAGCGGGGCCAGGCCCCCGACCTCGAGTTATTACGTTCGAACTGCACGTCGTCGGCCAGTTCAAACCCGGCGCCGGCCAACACGCCGGTTCGAGTGAGTTGAGTCTGGGTGATCACGGCCTGATTTTCATCCGGCAGAAGACAGACCGTGCCCGTCCGCACGCCTTCGCCGCCGAAACCGTCTTGAACGACGATGTAACCGGCCAACAAAACCGAAGCGGCCAGCGAAATTGCCGGCAGGGTGAAAAACAGCCGGTGCCTGCGTCCGGACGGGGCGAAGACGAACAGGTTGATCGGCCCGACCACGATTCCGAAAACGACCAGGAAAAGCGCCACGCCGAGAGTGCCGCGTTTCGGTTCGAGCGAGACCCGCCGCTCGGCCGAAACCTCCGGCGCGCGCACCCGGTAGACCTGGTCGACTATGCCGGAACCGGGCAACACCATGGCGACCTTGGCGTCGCCGGCCTCGTCGGACAGGGAGCGAGCCCGCCTGCGAATCACACCGAGGCCGTGATCTTCGATCCGCTCCCGCGACACGCTCGCCGCCGGATAGAGATCGAGCACCCCGCCCATCGCCACCCAGTCGCGCAGGGCCGCCTGCTGCGCGCCGTCCAAAGCGGAAAATTCCCGCTCCTTCAGGACCACCCGGCGAAACGGCGACCACACCCGCCAATCGGCGGGCCAGCGCGCGGGATCGACCGCCGTGATCTCCGTGCGCTCGCCGGGCGCGCCATGCGTGGCTGAAAAGAG
>CBIHRE010000658.1:0-3037 GCA_966212385.1 uncultured Akkermansia sp.
CTCCTCGACGATCTGGCGGAGTCGTGCTCGGTGGCGCGGGTCTGGGGGGTGGTGCTGGGGGTGACGCCCCTTGTCGGCGCTTTGTTGGCGGCTCCGATCCTGGCGGCGACTTGGATCTGGGGCGGGGCGAGCACGCTGGTGGCGCAGGGGAGGTTTTTCAGCCAGGCGGCGATGGTGACCTTTGGCGGGGCCTACGCGGTGCTGCCCTATGTGGCGCAGCAGGCGGTGGAGAACTACGCGTGGCTGACGGGGCCGCAGATGCTGGCGGGGCTGGCTTTCGCGGAGACGACGCCGGGGCCGCTGATCATGGTGCTCCAGTTTGTGGGCTTCATGGGCGGCTGGCATCAGCCGGACGGCGGGCTTTCGCCGCTCGCGGCCGCGACGCTTTGCTCGGCGATGACGACTTGGGTGACCTTCGTGCCGTGCTTCCTGTGGATTTTTCTCGGCGCGCCGCACATCGAGCGGCTGCGCGGAAACGCGGCGCTGGGCTCGGCGTTGACGGCGGTGACCGCGGCGGTGGTCGGGGTGATTTTGAACCTCGCGATCTGGTTCGCCTGGCAGGTGTGGAGGCCGGTGGCGGCGACGGCGGCGGGCGCGGAGGGCGGGGGCGCGGCGCATTGGAACTGGTTCGCGGTGGCGGTGAGCGTGGCGGCCTTCGTTGCGCTGCACCGGCTTAAGGCGAATTTGATCGCGGTCATCGCCGGGGCGGGAGCGGCGGGGCTGGTCTGGAATTGGTTTTAGGCGCGGTTCGGTGAGCAACTTGCGAACAAGCGGGGCAACTTGATGTTGTCGGGTGGCAATCCGGGCTCACCTTCGCATGCTTTTCCGCGCCGTGACCGCCGATCCATGCAAGACCCCTTCACCGGACAAGCGACCGTCCTCCAAGGTGGGCGCCACCCCGGCCCCGACGTCCAAGCCGCTCTTCAACACGATCACGAGCGACGATTGGAAGCGTTCGCTCGCTTCGGCGCGGCAGCGCAGAAAGTCGGCATCGGAGCGGATCCAGACGATGATCTCGTCCTCTGGGAAGAAGACCAGCTGAGCCTGCTCGCGGGCGCCGACCCGCTTTGGCACGAGCTCGACGAGGCGGCGCGGGCCTTTCGGCGCACTTTGCCGATCGTGCCGCTGGAGGCGTTCGGGTTTCCCGATCACGAGCACGAGGATCCGATGGGCGAGGGCAGTCCGCGCTTGCACCGCATCGGCAGCGGTGTGGAGGCGAGCGCGTTTCAATCGGTCCACGACGGCTCGATCTACAAGTTCTACCTGCCGCGCGAGGAGGGGCGCATCGGCGGCACGTTTTCGTTTGCTCGCGCGGGGGCGGGTTCCGCCGACGGGTTGGATGCGCCGGCCTTGCAGGCGGACGCGTGTCTCGGGAGCTACCGAGATTTGCTGGAGAAACTCGCGCTGATCCTGGCGCTCGAGGGCATGCCGACCGAGGTGGTGGGCGTGACTCCGGAAGGCGTGCTGGTGGCGAAGCAACTGCTCGGCGAGCGTTTGCCGGAAGGGGCCGATGTGAGCGCGCTGCTGCCGGAGAGTTTGATCCCGATCCCGGCGCGGTTTTTGCGGGCGCATCGCGACCATCCGCGGCTGGCGTTCGTCGGCGGGCGGCCCTGGTTCATCGCGGACACGCACGCGAAGAATCTGGTGCGGGACACGGAGGGAAAGCTGCGCGTGATCGATCTCTTGGCGGCGCCGTTTCCGAGCGAGCTGGCGGAGCAGGATCCCTTGATGCGCGACTGGCTGGCGCGGGTGGCGATCGATCCGTCGGCGGGGCTGCTGCGCGCGGCCCACGACGACGAGTTGTGAGGCAAGGCGCGCCGGGCGGCCGGTGCGCGAAGGAACAAGAAGGCGGCGACAGAGCGCCGCCCTCCAAGGGCGGATGCCGGTCAGGATTTGGCGACGGGCGCGGCGGCCACTTTGGCGGCTTCGGCGGCGGCCTTCGCGGCGGCGTCGGCCTTGGCTTTTTCGGTCTCCGCGGCGGCCTTCTTCGCCGCGAGCTCCTTGGTCACGGTTTCGTAGGCGGCGGCGACGCTGGTGGAGTAGGTTTTCTCGAGATCGGGATAGAGGGCGATGGCGGCTTGCACGGCCTTGGAGTAGTCGGCGCTTTTGCCCAGCTTGGCGTGGAGGTAGACGGCGTAGGCCTCGACGTTGTCGAAGGAGAGGCTGGAGCTTTTCTTGACGAAATCCGGGCCGCCGAGCGCGGCCATGGCGCCGGCCTCCTTGCCCTTTTTCTTGAGGAAACCGCTCGCGAGACCTCCGCCGGGGACGACGCTGCCGAGGCCTTTGGCGGCGGCGGAGCCGGCCTGTTCACCGGCGACATTGCCGACTTGGATTTGGAGCGCCTTCTGGGCCCATTCGGTGAGGGCGCCGTTGGCGTCGATGGGGAGCAGGTATTTGCCCGTGGCGCCGGCGATGGGCGAGGCGGCGGGCAGCTCCACGTCGTAGGCGGAATATTTTTGGTTCAGCTCGACGACGCGCTGCACGATGGCGGCGGCGCGGGCGACGCTGTCCGCGGTGTCGGCGTGGCCGAGGGACGCGGAGGCGGTGGCAAGGGCGAAGGCGGCGAGAAGGCGAAGAGAGCGGCTGGAGTTCATGCGAGACACTTGCGTAAATGGCTCGCGGGCGCCGTCAAGGTCCGCGCCGCAGGCGGGTCAGCGTTTGTCGACCGCGGCGCCCGACCACTTGAGCTTGGTGCGAACGATCGCGAAGTGGCTGTGGTCGCGGCGCTGGATGAGGCGGAGGCGGGGCGCGCCGAGCGTGATCTCGACGGTCTCCGAGTAGGCGGGCGCGGGCAGGGTGCGGCCGTCGGCGGCGAGCACGAGGCCTTCGCTGGCCTCGGAGACGTTGCGCACGCGGAGGCGGACTCCGGCGCGAAAGATGATGGCGCGGTTGCTCAGCGTGTGCGGGCAGATGGGCGTCATCGCGAGGACTTCGGCGCCGGGGTGGATGAGCGGGCCGCCGGCGGAGAGGTTGTAGGCGGTGGAGCCGGTGGGCGTGCTGAAAATGAGGCCGTCGCAGAGGTAGTCGGTGACGAGCT
>CBIHRE010000659.1:0-3034 GCA_966212385.1 uncultured Akkermansia sp.
ATCTCGCGCAGGCTGTTCGCGATGATCGTCGTGTTTTGCTGATACAGCTCCTCGAGGCTCTTCAGCTGAGCCTGGTTTTCGGTGATGTCGCTCTCGATGGTCGAAAGCTCCTCGGCGAGATGGACGCCGTTGGCCTCGTCGTTCGCCGCGGCGGCGGCCTGGAGCAAGGACTGCGTTTCGTCGCGCTGGCGCTCCTGGCGCTTGATCTGGTCCTTGAGGAGGGCGATCTGCCCGGCGAGCTGGCCGTTGGCGTAGTGGGCCTTGTCGGCCTTGGCCTTGGCGTCGCGGATGCCGCGCTCGACCACGGCTTGGTTGATGGCGTCGGTTTCGGTGGCCTTCTCGGCGGCGAGACCGAGCCAGATGAAGAGACGTTTGATCGCGCGGAACATGGCTGATGCGGGTTAGGGTGTTGAGAGAACCGCGGCCGCGGAACGCAGCCGCAAGAACGCCGCGAGAATTAAGACTTTCGCGGCAAAATCGAGCCGCGCTTAGTGGGAACGCTTATTTTTATTCCAAGCGCTTCCGTGTTGCGGCGGCGCTCGATCAGAGGAAGTAGCCGCGCTGCTTGTCCGAAATCGGGAGCCCGGCTTTTTCCATGACCTTGAGCAGGTCTTCCCAAACCATGCGCTTCGACTTGTTGCTGCCGTTGCGCAAAAGATAACTCGGGTGATAGGTCACCATCAGCGGCTTGCCGGCGAAATCGTGCCAGCGGCTGCGCGCGGCGCCGAGCGTGGTGAATTTGTCGCCGAGCAAGCCCTGGGCGGCGGTGCCGCCGAGCGCCACCAACAGGTCGGGTTGCACGATCTCGATCGAGGCGCGCAGGAAGGGCAGGCAAAAGGCCATCTCCTCGGGCGTAGGCGGGCGGTTGCCGATCTGCTCCGCGCCGGGCGGCGTGGGCATCTGCGGGCGCCAGCACATGATGTTGCCGATGTAGACCTGCTCGCGCTTCAGGCCCATCGCCCCGATCATCTTCGTGAGCAATTGGCCGGCGGGCCCGACAAAGGGCTCGCCCTTGATCTCCTCCTCCGCGCCCGGCGCTTCGCCCACGAAGAAGATCTTCGCGTCGAGCGAGCCGACGCCGAGAACCGCTTTTTTGCCCGGGCGCACGTTGGCGAGGCAGACCGGGTGATTGATCGCCTGCTCCGTCAATGCGGCGTAGCGCGCGGCCTTGTCGCCTTCGGGCAGCGTGACACGCGGAGGCGGGGGCAAGGCGCCGCTCGCGGGCGCGGCCGGAGCGAGCTTGATCACCGGTGCGGCTGCGGGAGCCGCGGCGGGCGGCGCGAATTCCTTGCGCGCGGTCGGCGCCGCGGCGGAAGCAGGCGGAGTTGCGGAGGCGCCTCGCGGCTGCGATGAGGCGGAGACGGCGGGACGCTTGGCCTCGCCCTCCGAGAACACGACACCGGCGGCCTCGGCGCGAGCGCGCACCAAGGCGCGCAGACCGGCCAGAGCCTCCTCGCTCACGGGCACGACCTGCTCGCCCTCGGCTTTCAGCCGGGCCAGTTCCTCGGAAATCGCCTGCAGGACGGCGCGCATCGTTCGTTCAAGCCTGAGCGGCGCCCGGCGCGCGGGTCAGCATCAGTTTTTCGACATACTTTCCGAGCAGATCGAACTCGAGATTGACCGGATCGCCCACGCGTTTCTCGCGAAGATTCGTCGCCGCGACGGTGTGCGGGATCAGCCAGACGGCGAAGGAGTCGCCCTCCACTTCCGCCACGGTGAGCGAGATGCCGTCGATGGCGATGCTGCCCTTGTGGATGAGATACTTGCGGCTGCCGGCGGGCGCCTTGACGCGCAGATAGCGATCCGCGCCTCGTGGCTCGAAGACCTCCACCACGCCGAGCCCGTCGACATGGCCCGTGACGAAATGTCCGCCCATCTTGCCGCCGAAACGCAGACTGCGCTCGAGGTTGACCGCCGAGCCCGGCGCGATGGCCGAGATGCTGGTAAGGCGGCGCGTCTCCTCGAGGAGATCGAACTCGAAGCCGGTCTCGTCGAACTTC
Source organism: uncultured Akkermansia sp. (assembly GCA_966212385.1). Lineage (GTDB taxonomy): Bacteria > Verrucomicrobiota > Verrucomicrobiia > Opitutales > Opitutaceae > IMCC26134_A. The sequence continues at coordinate 2,001 of CBIHRE010000659.1, forward strand.
ACGACGGTGAGGCAGCAACCGTTGACCGCGATGCTGTCACCCAAGGCGACGTCGGCCAACGCGTCCTTCGCCGCGATGCGCAGTTTCCACGCGTCGCCGCCGCGCTCGAAGCGCTCCACTCGTCCCGTTTCCTCGATGATGCCGGTGAACATAAAACGCCGCACCATCCGCTTTCGCCGCGGCCGAGGCAAGACCCCGTCGCGGACGACGCCGGTCCGAGTCGACGCGAGCCGAAATCGCCGGCGAGTCACGACGGTCAACGGCTGACGCGCAGTCGCCAGAAGCGGGTGCCCAAGGGATTCGCGACGTTTACGGCGACCGTCTCTAGGGTGCCCTCGACGGCGATCACCGTCTCGCCCCCGCCGCTCAGGCTCTGCCACGGGCCGTAAAGCGCGTCGGCGTATTCGACCGAGTAGGTCACCCGCGCGAGATCGCGATCACGTTGCCGGCGGTAAACGAATTTCAACGCGCCGCCGGCGGAGGCGTCGGTTTGCACGCCCGGGCCCAAGGCCGGATCGCCCGCCTTCGGGTTTCCGCCGACTGCGAATTCGAGCAAGTTCGGGCGACCGTCGCCATCGGGGTCGGCGAGATCGCCGGCGAGGGAGGTGTTGTCCAACTCGTCCGGAGAAAAGTGCCGCAGGCGCCAGGTGAAGAGCGTTTCGCGCCCGAGCGGCTGCTCGTAGATCGCGTCGGCGAACTCCGGGTGGTCGACGAAGGGATTCCGATTCTGCTGAAAGCGTTCGTAGACGATCTGATGGCGCCGGCGCTCCCACTCCTGCGGCGCGAATTGGCGGTTCCATTGCAAGAGGACGCTTTTGCGTCCCATCTGCGGCGGGTTGCCCGTGGTGGACGATGGCGGGGTCTCGACAAGCACGAGATCGGTCGTGTTGGTCTCCGAGCCGTCGTAGCGCGTCGCCATGTAGAGCAAAGCACGCGCGATCCAGCCCTTGTCCACGTCGGGCGGCTCCCAGGTGTCGGTCGTTATGCGCGCCAGCGGCGCCTGCGTCACCGGCGCGAGCGTGCCGCCGAGATCA
>CBIHRE010000660.1:0-3031 GCA_966212385.1 uncultured Akkermansia sp.
CCACGCGGGCGGTCCCGGGCGCCGCCCGGCCTTTGTGACCACAACAACACGCCCGCCCCCGGGCGGCGGCGAGCGGGAGGGGGGCAGGTTTACGATGGGCGGGCGGAGGGACCCACCCGCCCACCTGGAATGCTTACTTGGCGGCGACGGGGACCGGGGCGGGGGTGGCGGGGGGCGTCTCGCTCGATTTGCGGCGGGGGTTTTTCTCGACGCGGCTCGCGCGCTCCCAGGCGGGGAGCGTGGCGGGGACGCGGCCGTATTTGTTGCGCATCATCGTGTCCAAATCGTCCACGAGCTCCGTGCCTTCGGCCAGGAGCTGGGTGATCCGGGCCGTGCTCTCGACGCCTTCCAGCGACTCCGCGTTGTTGCGCGCATCGGCGTGGACGAAGGCGTCGGCGTCGGCCTTGAGCGAAGTCGCAAAGTCGGCCGCCATCTCCAGGCGGACAAAGCGCTCGCGTCGCGCGGCCTTGGCCGCGAGCTGCTCGGGCGTGTCGGCGGGGTCGTCCGCGAGCAGACCGAGCAGGCAGCGCGCGTGGGTGGAGAGCGCGGTGTCGGCCATGGTGTCGGGCATGCGGTAATCGGCGGCAAAGCCGGGGAGCTTGGCGCGGGCCTCGATCTTGGTCGCGGTGTCGGCGATGCGGCGGAAGTCCTCGGTGAGCGCCTCGCGGAGCATCTGTTTGTTCACGAGGACGGGTTTCTGCTGCTGCTTGGCCGTCTGCAGGTCGGCGAGGACCTGGTCGAGCTTCGCGAAGTCCTGCTTCGCTTCGGAGCCGGCGACGAAGTCGGCGGCGTTTTCCGCGCCGAAGATCTTCACGCGCTGGAGACGGGCTTCCCGTCGGATATCACGATCATTCATGGATGGTTTGTCGTATGGGTTGATTTTAGGCGCGCCAAGGGGGCGCGCGCATGGCTCGGCATCAGCGATTTGCGTGCCATATACCAAATACTACCTACTTATTTTCCGGCTGGGTCGCGCTTGGGCTATTGGAGGCGCCATTTGGGCTGCGGCTGGCGCCGCGTTCGCGCGTTATACCACCGTCCATGGCTCGATATCCAAGCAGCGGGCGCGGGGACGCGCCCGCCCACCCCGGAACCCAAAGTCTGAATCCACCAAGCCGCTGGTATTACTCAGTTCCGCACCACCCGATAAAACACCCGTGGCGAAGGTGGTGTCGGATCGTTAAACGTCACTACCCCGCCCGAAATCGTGACCACCCCGTTCGCCACCGTCGCCCAATCGTTCTCCAAGGTCGTGGAGCGTTGCACGGTATCGGTCAGGCCGCCCGGTGTCGTCACCCCGGACGGAGCTAACCAGGTGAAAGAAATCGCCCCCGTCGCCTGGTCGAAACTCAGGTTGCTGATCGGCGACAGAGCCTCCGGCGCGATCACGTTCTCGCTGTTCTGCACCGTCGTGAACAGGCTCGGGTCGTAGGCGATCACCGTGAACCTCGCGGTCGTCAGCCCCACGGCCACCGGTCCCACTCGCAGCGGCGCTCCCCAGGCGCCCAAGCTGCGCCAGACCGGATTCGCGCCCAGAGTGCCGTCCGCCTGCACCCACTGGCGCGATGTCCCGTCCGTGTAGATCGCATACAGCGTCGCGGCGCCGTTTCCGCCCGCGTCGATCGTCAGGTCCAGCAGCTTCGCCGTCGTGTCGTAGTTGCCCAGCGTGGTCTTGCCCGGCTTGTTCGGCTGCGCGTTCGCGTGCGTTTTGAAGAAGCTGTAGATCGCCGTCAGCGTCGCCGACGTCGTCGTCACATGATGGGCTCCGGTTCCCGTGACCTTCTGATAAGGCACGCCGAGAGCCACCAACTTATCTTCGAGCAACTTCGCCTGATACGGATAATAGGTGCCGTCATCGGTATTGTAACTCAGGAAAACCGGCGCGCTCGCGGCCGTCTGCATGTAATACGGCGCGCCCTGTATCTGCCAGAGCGCCAGGTTCGAGGCCGTCGTGCCCCACGCCGTCACGAACCGGCTGTAGATGTCCACTTCCGTGCCCGTCGTATCTCCCGTGGTCGCGCCGCCCGAGTGCGAATAATCGAAAATACCCGAGCCCAGCAGCACCGATTGCGTGCGCGCCGAGAGCGCAGTCGAGTATCCGGCGGAATCGATCGCCGGCACCGCGAGATCGCCGATCCCCAACGACGCCGCCGTAGCGCCACGCGAGAAACCGTGAAGCGCGATGCTGCCCGACAGCCCCAGCGTCGCCCCCACCTCGCGCAGCACGCGCACCGACGAACGCACCTTTTTGATCGAGTCGTAATTGATGTTCTTGTCCTTGTCGGAATTCGTCTCGAACCCGGAAAAATTGTAGCCGTTCGACTTCGGAAGCCCCCACTGCTGGAACTTCGGGTGGTCCGCCATCGCCCAGGCGATTCCCGCCGCCGGCGCGCCTTCCAGGATGGTGTCGTTGATGGTCGTGAAGGCGTTCCCGTTGTTCATCCGGTCGTCCAGGTTGCCGCTGTAGCTGTTCGAGCAGGAAAATTCCAAAACCACCGGCACCGCCCGCGAGGGCTGCGAGGGATAGGCGATATCCATGCGCAACTCCACATTGGTCGTCTCCGCGCCGTTGTAGACCGTGCGGTCGTTGAGGAAATACGGCACGTTGCGCATCAGGCGGTAGCCCTCGCACAGGATGTAACACTGGTTTTTCGCCGCATTCAGCCCCGTCGCGCCCGGGAAAGTCCCCGAACCGATTTCCTGGCGGATCTTCAACACGTCCGCGTTCAGATACGGCGACGTGGCCTTCACATGGCCCGCGTAGTTCAGCTCCACCACGCGATAGCCGCTCCCCACGAAGGAGGCGATGATCGTAGCGTCCGCCTCCTGCCCGATGCGCTCACAGCTCAGGTTCTTGAGATAAACGAGCAGCGCCGGCGTCGTCACCGAAGGATTCGGCTGCGTCACCGTCGCCTCGACCGTCCCGCTGGCCAGCCGGGAGGATCTCTCCCTGGCGTACACCCCCGGCGTGGCCCGGGTCTGTGAGGCGATCGCCGCCGACCCGGCCCTGGTGGACGACTACACCTGGGTA
>CBIHRE010000661.1:0-3029 GCA_966212385.1 uncultured Akkermansia sp.
CGGGGAAACGAGGAGGTGGCGAACGCTGGTTTAGTAACCTGAATGGCTCGGGGCCAAGCGCCGGGACCCGTAGCTGGCAGCAAAAGCGGAGCACCGGCACCGCATATCCAGAGCTGTTCGCCGTGAAACCGAAACTCGATCACCGACACGTCGGAGCGGCGTGATAATCGTTCGGCGAGCGTCTTGAGGCCGAGACGGAGCCAGTCGCGGGCAACGCTGCACCTTGGCAATTTGGCTTCGGCCTCCCGCTGTTTTTCCCTCTCCCGTTCCCATGGTAGCAGAGCGCGGTTCTTTCGCCCTTCGTCCAGCCATGAGATCGGGGGGACCGGATGAAAGGCGGGTGTGCCCATTCCGTCGATTGCGTGCGCGAGAAACGCCTGAGTCACCGCCAGTGACTCAGCTTGTGTCGGGAACTCGTATTCGATCTGTCCGAATGAATTGCCGTCCTCCGAGCGGTAAGAGCCCAGCACGGCGACGACGATGCGGAAGTGGCGCCCCATGACCTGCACTGCGGTCAAGGTCATCTGGGGATGGTGAAACGTAACGCTGAATCCGGCTCCGTCGCCCGGTGTCGTGGACTGCTCAAACCCGCAGGCGAGCAACCAATCCTTCAACAGGTGAAACGGAGGCGGCTGGATCGGATTGGCCAGAGGGGAGGCGTGGTTTGATTTCGAACATTCCGCGTTCATGGGCGGCCCTCCTTGCGTTGCGGAAAAGTCTGCCCAGTGAGGACCGACCACGCGCGGTGATACTTGGCGATGCGCGCGAGGTCCTTCTCGCTCAACTCGCCGGGGATGCGTGCAAGATTCATGTTGTCGGCGAGGTCGGCGATTTTGACCGCGCGAGCGATGGGGTTGGCCGCGATGCGGGCGACGTAGGCATCGTAGTCGTCGCCGAGGCTCTTCGTGAGGAGGCGGACGGCCTCGAGAATTTCGGGCGCGAAACCCTCGTCGGCGAGGTCGGCGTGGGTGACGTTGGTGTCCTCAACGATGTCGTGCAGGAGGCCGGCGATTTTCTCCGCGTCGGTCTTGAGTGCGAGGGAGACGCGGATGGGATGGAAGGCGTAGGGCTCGCCGTCCTTGGAGGTCTGGCCGGCATGGTGAATGACGGCGATTTCGAGGGCTCGTAGAAGTGTAGGCATAGGTTGACGGCTCTCTTCTCCGCGACAGGCGGAGCGCGTAACCGGACTACCGGTATTCCCGCTTTCCTTGTGACCGCTCCCGGGCCGCCATTCGTTCGGCGACCTGTTTTTGAGGCAGGAGCGATGGTCGAGAACCACGCTCATAGCTTTACGGCCTGTCATGCCGTTCTGTCAAAGCTCATTGCACGGCATGTTGAGCCGTGCCCATTTCACCCGGCCTTCAGCGCGAGCTACGCTCCTTCGGCGCCAATCTCCGGCGCGCGCGGATGGCCCGTGAGCTGACGCAAGAGAAGGTGGCGGAGCGGGCCGACCTGAACCTTCGCACGCTCCAGCGCATCGAGGCCGGCCAAACCAACATTTTGGTCACGACCGCGGCGCGTCTGCGGAAAGCCATTGGGTGTCCTTGGGCCGAATTGATCCCCGAGGAGTAGGCTGTTCCCACGCAGTCTCAACAACGCCGGCTGGAATCCCCGTCGTCTCAACAAGGCAGGCGCGGCGTCCCTCCGATGGCGCTCGGTCCATGCTCCTTTATTGCGGAATTTGGCCCTTTATGGCAGCGGAATCATTAGCCCGGGGAAGTTGTTGAGATTGTCGCTATTGAGACAGCAACATTGACCGGACCTAGAATCGGGCGGAGAAACCTCGCGCGCGCACGCAAAACGAGTGGATCGCGTGCCAATCGAGATAGCCGCGCTGAAGTTTTGGTCGCCCGTCGTTACCGATGGAGGCGCGGGAAATCGCGTTTTCGGGGGTATCGGCTACGACAGTTTACAAGGGTGCGCTTTGTTACAGTTTGCTACAGTTTTTGGCCTATCTGTGGGCACAAAAAACCCGCAGCCTCATGCGGGACTGCGGGTTTTGAAAGTGGTGGCAAGACCCGGAATCGAACCGGGGACACGTTGATTTTCAGTCAACTGCTCTACCAACTGAGCTATCTTGCCGAGTGCGGCGAACCGCGGGAGAGGGGAGCAAAGGGCGCGCGAAAGGTCCGTCAACGGGAATTTTGCGCGGAACGAATTTCCTTTGCCGATTCAGCGCGCGAGCAGCCCGCGGAGGTCGGCCAAGGTGAGCTTGGCGTTGGCCGCGTCGCTGGCCTCGAAAACGTCGGCGAGCAGGCGGCGCTTCTCGTCTTGAAGGACAAGAACCTTCTCCTCCACGGTGCCGGTGCAGATGAGTTTGTAGGTGGTGACGACTTTGGTCTGGCCGATGCGGTGGGCGCGGTCGGTTGCCTGCGCCTCGGCGGCGGGGTTCCACCACGGATCGAAGTGCACGACGGTGTCGGCGCCGGTGAGGTTGAGACCGGTGCCGCCCGCCTTGAGCGAGATGAGGAAGACGGGGATCCCGGGGTTTTGCTGGTAGCGGTCCACCTCGGCTTGGCGTTGTTTCGTCGGTGTGGATCCGTCGAGGTAGCAGAAGGCGATCTGCTGGCGCTCGAGCTCGTCGCGGAGGAGCGAGAGCAGGCTGGTGAACTGGGAAAACACGAGCAGGCGGTGTCCGTCGTCGATCGCCTCGTTGAGGAGCTCCCGGAAGGCCTCCAGCTTGGAGGACGCGGAGGCTTCGGCCATCTGCTCGACGAGACGCGGATCGCAGCAGATCTGGCGTAGGCGGAGCAACTGGGTGAGCGTGGCGATGCGCATCGCGCCTTCGGAGGCTCCGGAGCCGGCGAGCGAGTCGAGTTCCTGCTCGGACTTGCGCTGATATTCGGCGTAGAGCGATTGCTGCTCCGAGGTGGGCGTGCAGTAGATGACCTGCTCGATTTTCGGCGGCAGTTCGGTCGCAACCGCGGCCTTGGTGCGGCGAAGGATGTAGGGGGCGGTTTGTTTTTGAAGGCGTTCGTCCTGCCAGTCGCGGTCGGCGATGTTCGGCCCGTCGCTGCGGCTCTTGATGA
>CBIHRE010000662.1:0-3021 GCA_966212385.1 uncultured Akkermansia sp.
GCGGCGGCATCCTGCTGGCCTACGCGGTCGCGAAACGTGCGGGATTTTCGGTCGGGAGCGGGCTTCGCACCTTCGCCTTCAGCGTCGGCATCTTCAATTACGGCTATATGGCGATCCCGCTCGTCGAAAAGCTCTTCGGCCGCGAGACGCTCGGGGTGCTCTTCGTTTTCAACGTGGGCTGCGAGGCGGCGATCTGGACTATCGGCATCGTCATGCTCGCCGGCGTGTCGCTGCGGGACGGCGGCTGGCGGCGCCTGATCAATGCTCCGGTCGGCGCACTGATTTTGGCGGTGCTGCTCAATCTGGCCCACGGCGACGCCTGGCTGCCGATGATCCTGCGGCAGTCGATCAAGATGATGGCGGCCTGCGCGGTTCCGCTCGGCTTGCTCGTGATCGGCGGCACCTTGGTCGAGTATTTCGCGGCGCCGAGGACACTGGCGGACCACACGGTCACGCCCCTCGCCTGCCTGCTTCGGCTGGGCGCCATTCCGCTCGGCATGCTCGGGCTCGCGGTGGCGTTGCCATTGCCGCCGGAGCTGAAAGGCGTGCTCGTCGTCCAGGCGGCCATGCCGGCGGGCATTCTGCCGATCGTGATCGCCAAGCACTACGGCGGCCAGCCGCTCGTCGCGGTGCAGGTGGTGCTGGGCACGACGGCAGTGGGTTTGTTCGTCGTGCCCCTGTGGCTGCGCGTAGGATTAGGCTGGATACACTGAGTTGCTTTCCGCCGTCGCGCGGCGTTGGTCGCGCCGAGGCTGTTTTAGCGGAAGGATCAGGGGTGCTTAATCGACGGTCGGCTTGGCTCGGAGACGGATGAAAACCGATGCGGTTCCGCTGCGAGGAACGATAACCTCGACGGTTTCGATGCCGTTTTCCGTGGCGATGACGTGTTCCGCCGGCGCGGGAGTCCAAGTGGCGAGGTCCGACGAAATCTCCGCGGTCAAGGTCGCTCCCATCGCGCCTGTGTTGCGGGTGAATCGGTAGAGGAATTTTCCGGCTTGGAGTTCCGGCCCGTCGCCGAGGGGACCGGCGGCGCGAGGGGCGCGACCGGCGAGGTAGGAGAGCAGATTGGGGACTCCGCTGGGGCCGGGCGCCGAGAGGTCGCCGGAAATGGCGGGATCGCCGAGTTCCTGCGCGGTGAAGTGGGCGGCGCGCCAATTTTCTATCGGATAATCGAAACGAGCTAGCACCGCCCGATCTGTCGTCATCGAGAGCGTGGAGGAGGGCGTTGAGCCGCTCAGATCTTGCGACCATCCGGCGAAGCGCCAGCCGGAGGCGGGCACTGCAGTGAGCGAGGCGGCGGCACCGTGGGCGTAAAGGCCGTCCTGACGGTCGAGGCGCACTTCGCCCGCGCCTTGGACCGAGATCGAGAGTTGTCGTTTGGCGGCGAAGTTGGCGACCAGGCTCTTGTTGCCGTTCATCGTGAGCGTGAGGTCGGGGCGGTCGCTCGTCTCGCTGCCGCTCCAGCCGGCGAAAGCGGAGTTTTTGCCCGCGCTGGGCGCGAGGCTGACGGTCGAGCCGTGCGTGTATCGGACGGACGAGACGCTTTGCCCGACCGATCCTTCTCCGTTGGTTTGGAGGTTCAGGGTCCACTCCGGAACGGTGAGAAGCGGGGCGGCGGAGAGCCGACGGTTGTTGGCTTTGTTGAGTTCGCCGATCAAGCGGCGAGGGTCGATATGCGCGCCGATGCGGAACTGGCCGCCTTCGAGTGTCGGGGGCAATACGAGCGACACGGTGATCGACCGGGTTTGTCCGGCGAGCGGCAGGTCGGAAGCGGGCACAGTCACGCCACCGATGCGGAGGTCGTCGCTGTTTCCGTGAAACGCATCGCGCGACAGGTAGATGTCGAGTTCCAGCTCCGGGAACTCGGTCCGGCCGAGGTTGGCGAGCGTGAGGGTCGTGGAGATCGAATCGCCGATGCCATAGATTCCGGATGGCGCGGTGATCGCTTGCAGCGAGATGTCCCCGAAATGAAGGGGAATAAGGTATTGGTCATCGAAGGCATGCAGCGTGCCGCCTATCGGCTTGAGCGTTTTCGGCGAGAGTCCGAGTCCCGTGCGAATTTGCGTCCATGCGGAACCTTCGGAGTAGCGATAAAGGTCCCCGTAACTGAGCGCGTAAAACTCGTTGTTGAAGCAGGTGATCGTGGACGGCGTGGCGGGCAGGCCGCCGAGGGATGTCCAGTTTGTCGCATCGGTGGACACATAGGAGGTGGAGCCATCTGCGATCAGGAAGCGGCCGCCGCCGGCTGCACGGACGTGGGTTTTTGAAAGGCTCGAGGGGGCGGTGACGGGAGACCAGGTGATCCCGTCCGCCGAGCGATAGAGGCGGGGGCTGTCTGGGGAATACGCGGAGGCTAGGAAACCGGAGCCCGACCATTGCAGGTCGAGAAGTTGAGCGGCCGGGTCGGTGTCGACGACGTGTCGCGTCCAGGTGGCGCCGTTGTCCGTGGAGCGGTAAACGGAGTTATCCTGGGCGAGGAGCCACCACGTGTTGGCGAGGGGAAGGATGAATCGGGGGTTTATCGCGACGCCGTCGATGGACACCGGTATCTCGGTCCAGCCGGCCCCGTCGGTGGAGCGATGTAGCCGGAAGATGCTTCCGGCCGGATTGCTCTGCACCAGGAAGAACGCGTCGCTGCTTGCCGCCAGAGCTATGGGAGGACCAAAGGGCGCCGAGGCGAGGGTCCATGTGCCGCCGCGGTCGGCGGAGCGTTGGAGGGTGTTTGCGGCCGAGGACGCGTTGCGGATCGCGAGCCAAGTGTCTCCGACGGAGGCGAAGTTCGTCCAGCCGCCCTCATTGTTGACGACGCGTCCTTCGGTCCAGGCGAGGCCGTCGGCGGAGGTCCACGTTTTGCCGTTGTCGCGTATCACGACGAAGCCCGCGTTTCCGTAGGCGAGGCCGAGAAAGCTTCCCGTCGTCGTGCTCCAGGGGGCGGTGGTCGCGGTCCAGGAGAGGCCGTCGGTCGAGACTTGGGCGGAGTTGCGCGTGATCGCGAGGTAGCGTCCCTAGCCGTAGGCGACT
>CBIHRE010000663.1:0-3018 GCA_966212385.1 uncultured Akkermansia sp.
AAAGCGAGGGGCGCGCGCGCTGCCTGGCGTTCGTGTTTCCGCAGGAGCCGGCGGAGGGCGCGGAGCCGGGGGATTTCCTGACCAGCGTGGACGAAGTGGAGCGCCGCACCGGGCTCGATTTCTTTCCCGAGCTGCCCGTCGCGGTCCAGACCACGTTGGAGGCGAAAAAGGCGAGCCGGGTTTGGTGAAATTCCCGGCTAGGTCTGGAATCGACAATGATTGGCGCTTGTCTCAAGTCCTTTGCCGAACCCATTCCTGAACCTATGTCCACCGAGGTCCCTCCGCTTACGCCGTCCGCCACCGAGGATCGCACCGTCGCTATCCTCAGTTACATCACCCTCATCGGTTTCATCGTCGCCGTGGTGATCCACTCCGGCAAGAAAACCGCCCTGGGCGCCTATCACCTCCGGCAGACGCTGGGCCTGCTGATCAGCGCCGTCGTGATGTGGATGGGCGCCATCGTGCTGGCCTTCATTCCCATTCTGGGCCCGCTCACCGTGATGGTGATCTGGCTGGGTTTTTTTGTGCTTTGGCTGCTGGGATTGATCGCTGCGATCAACGGTCAGCAGAAGCCCATGCCCGTGCTGGGTGAACACTATCAGAAGTGGTTCGCCAACGCCTTCAACTGAGGTCTTTCGGTCTCGTGAAACGAGCCCCGTCCCCAAGCGGGGCTTTTTTATTGGGTTGCCGGGGCGGGGCGGCGGAGGGCACTTCTTGTCGTTCCCCTTTTTGCCATGATCGCGCCCGAGACCTTCGCCCACATCGAGAACATCAAGAAACGCAGCGCCCACCTGTGGAAGTTTCTCGATGGCGAGCAGAAGCTGCGCGAGATCGACGCCCTCGAGGCGCAGATGGGGGCGCCCACCTTCTGGGATAACAACGAGCGCGCGCAGAAGCACATCGGCAAGGTCAACGGCATCAAGCGCGCCGTGTTGCCCGTCGTCGCCTTCCGCAAGCGCATCGACGATCTCGACGCGCTCAAGGAGTTGATCGACGCCGGTTCCCCCGATGAACAGGCGGAATTCGGCGCCGAGCTGAACACCCAGGCCGCCGCGATGCTCGCCGAGCTCGATCAGCTCGAGATCGGGGCCTTCCTCACCGGCCAGTTCGACCGCAACAACGCCATTTTCTCCATCCAGGCCGGCGCCGGCGGCACCGAGTCCAACGACTGGGCGGACATGATGTTCCGCATGTATTCGCGCTGGGCGGAACGTCGCGGCTACACCACCGAGTTGCTGGATGTCCAGCCGGGCGATACCGCCGGCATCAGCAAGGCCACCATCCTGATCAAGGGCGAAAACGCCTACGGCTACTGCAAGGCCGAGCGCGGCGTGCATCGCCTCGTGCGCATCTCGCCCTTCGACTCGAACGCGCGCCGTCACACCTCGTTTTGCGCGGTGGACGTGGTCGCCGAGGTGAACGACGAGATCAAACTCGAGATCCCCGAGAGCGAGGTTCGCATCGACGTGTATCGTTCCTCCGGCAAGGGCGGCCAAGGCGTCAACACGACCGACTCCGCCGTCCGCATCACGCACATCCCCTCCGGCATCGTCGTCGTCTGCCAAAACGAGCGTTCGCAGCTCAAGAACAAGGCGTCCGCTTGGAGCATCCTGAAGGCCCGCCTCTACGAAAAGAAGCAGGACGAGCAGCGCGCCGAGATGGATCGCTTCTACGGCGAGAAAGGCGAGATCGGCTGGGGCGCGCAGATCCGCAGCTACGTGCTGCAGCCCTACCAGATGGTGAAGGACCTGCGCACCGGCGTGAGCACCTCCGACACCCAAGGCGTCCTCGACGGCGATCTTGATCGTTTCATCAACGCCTGGTTGCGCGCCGGTTGCCCGCGGCATCGCAACAAAGACATCCAAATGGACGAGTAAGAGCGGGGGCTGGGAGCGAGCAGCGGGGAGCCGGACGGAAAAAGACCGGCATCCCTTCTTGCCTTACGCCCGCCTCGGATACTGCTCGATCAGCCGCGCCACGAGCGCGGTCCAGCCGGTCTGGTGGCTCGCGCCGTGCCCGGCGCCGGTGTCGCCGTGGAAAAATTCGTGGAAAAGCACCAGGTCTTTCCAATGCGGGTCTCCCGCGAAGCGCGGCTGGGTGGCGAGCGCGGGGCGCGCTCGACCGGCGCCGGGCAGGAAGAGGGAACTCAGGCGGCGCGAGAGTTCGCCGGCGACCTTGTCCAGCGTCAGGCGCCGGCCGGAGCCGGTGGGAAACTCGACCGTGAAGGCGTCGCCGTAGAAGTGGTGGTAACGCTCCAGCGCCTCGATGAGCAGGTAGTTGAGCGGGAACCAGACCGGGCCGCGCCAGTTGGAGTTTCCGCCGAAAAGCCAGGTGTCGGAATCGCCCGGGACATAGGTGACGCAGTGCTCCTCGCCATGGAGCCGGATCGTGTAAGGTTGCTTCTGATACGCCTTGGAGAGCGACCGCACGCCGTGGGCGGAAAGAAACTCGTCCTCGTCGAGCACGCGGCGTAGCACGCGTTCGAGGCGCTCTCGCGTGGGGATGGCTAGGAGGTGGCGGCCGGAGTCGCAGCCGTCGCGGGTGAGGAAGGAGACCTGCGAGGCGACTTCGCCGCGGTGTTTCATGAACCAGCGTGTGCGTTTGGCGAAGCCGGGCAGGCGGTCGAGCCGGGCCTGCTCGATAAACTCGACGGCGAAGAGCGGCACCACGCCGACGAGCGAACGAAGGCGGACGGATTCGCAGGTGCCGTCGGGATGGATGAAGCGGTCGTAGTAGAAGCCGTCCTCCTCGTGCCAGAGGCCGGTGCCGCCGAGGTGGTTCATCGCCTCGGCGATGGCGACGAAGTGCTCGAAGAACTTCGAGGCGATGTCCTCGTAGGCGGGATCGTGCTCGGCTAGTTCGAGCGCCATCGCGAGCATGGTGGAGCAGTAGAAGGCCATCCACGCGGTGCCGTCGGCCTGGGTGAGCGCGCCGCCGCCGGGGAGGGGCTTGGAGCGGTCGAAGACGCCGATGTTGTCGAGGCCGAGGAAGCCGCCGGCGAAGAGGTTTTTTCCCTGT
>CBIHRE010000664.1:0-3006 GCA_966212385.1 uncultured Akkermansia sp.
AGCCACCGGTGACGAGCAGGGCTCGGACGGGGGCGGGAGCGGCGGCCGATGTGTCGGGAACGAAATCCGACGTGGAGGTCGCGGCGAGGATTCGGGAGACAAGGAGGAGCGCGCCGAACAAGAGGAAGGTGATGCGAGAAAGGGAACGCATGGGAGAAAGGTTAACTCAGGGATGCGTGACCGAGGACGCGTTCGAGGGTGAGGACGTTACGGCCGTCGACGCGGGCGTAGGCGGCGTGGGTCATGAGCTTTTTGACCAGATGCACGCCGAGGCCGCCGATGGGGCGGTCTTCGAGGGGGAGCGAGGTGTCGACCTCGGCGCGGGCGAGGGGATCGTAGGCGGGGGCGTCGTCGGTGATGACGAGGCGGACGGAGAGCGGGGCGCCGCGAGCGGGGAGCGAGGAGTCGGAGGGAGCGGAGAACTCGACGGTAAAATGGCGGGTGCCGGGCGGCTGGTCGCGGTAGCCGTGGTTGATGACGTTGGTGATCGTCTCCTCGAGGGCGAGCTGGAGGGCCATGAGGTCGGCCATGGGGATTTCGAGGACCTCGGCCCAAGCTTCGAGTTCGCCGGCGGCGCGGGGGATCTCGGCAAGGTCGTTGGCGAGGGTGAGCAGGTAGGGCTGCGGCGCAGGCATGGATTGAATCGAGAGGAAAATTTTAACCGCGAATGGACGCGAAGGGGCGCGAATATCCAGGGCGGATTATTTGACCACGGATGGACACGGATGGTCGGAGATAAGACAGGATGGCGAAAGGGCCAAGGGCGGGCGGTGTTTCTTTTGGGTGACGGAGGGCGTGCCACGGGCGGAGGGACCCGCCCGTCCACCTGGGTTCCGGAAATGAGGTGATTTTCTAGACGTAGAGTTCCTGGAGGAGGGCGGCGGCGGGTTCGTCGAGTTGTTCGCGGCGGCGGACTTCGTCGAAGCGGTCTAGGAGGTCTTCGCTGCGGAGGCGTTTTTTCTCGGCGCCCTGGATGTCGTGCAGGACGCGGCCACGGTGCATCATGATGATGCGGTCGCCGAGGCTGACGGCCTGTTGCATCGAGTGCGTGACCATGAGGGTCGTGAGCTTTTCGCGGCGGATGATTTCGTCGCTGAGGGTGATGACCTGGTCGGCGCTCTTGGGGTCGAGGGCGGCGGTGTGTTCGTCGAGGAGTAGAAGCGATGGGCGCAGCCAGGTCGCCATGAGGAGGGTGAGGGCCTGGCGCTGGCCGCCGGAGAGCGAGCCGATGGCGTTGTCGAGGCGGTCCTCGAGTCCCATGCGGAGGGTGGAGACGCGTTGACGGAGTTCGCCCATGAGGTCGGAGGACAGGGCCCAGGTGAGGCCGCGGGCGCGGCCGCGACGGGCGGCGCACGGTGACGACCGCGCCGTCGACGACGGGTGCCGCGACGGGCGGCGAGGGCGAAGTTTTCCGCGATGCTCATGTTGGGCGCGGTGCCGCCGAGAGGGTTTTGGAAGACGCGGCCGACGAGGCGGGCGCGCTTGTGCTCGGGCCAGCGGGTGACGTCGTGGCCGGCGATCTCGATCTTGCCGTGGTCGGGGAGGAAGGTGCCCGCGACGGCGTTGAGAAGGGTGGATTTGCCCGAGCCGTTCATGCCGAGGACGATCACGAACTGGCCGTCGGCGAGCGTCAGGTCGACGCCTTGGAGGGCGCGGACTTCATTGACGGTGCCGGGGTTGAAGGTTTGGCGGAGGCCGGAGATCTGGAGCATGGAGCGGGGGGCGTGGAGCCGGAGGTCGAGAACGAGTAAGAGAACGAGAACGAGGTCAGGCGCTCGCGGGTGTGGCGCGGCGGAGTTTTTTGACGAGGCCGGGGAGGACGAGGGCGGCGAAGACGAAGAGGGCGGTGATGAGCTTGAGGTCGTTCGGGTTGAGACCCCAGCGGAGGGCGATGGCGACGAGGAGGCGGAAGAGAACCGAGCCCATGACGGCGCCGATGATCGTTACGCCGAGGCTGCGGGAGCCGGTGAGGGCTTCGCCGATGATGACGCTGGCGAGGCCCCAGACGATCATGCCGATGCCCATCTGGGCGTCGGCGAAACCTTGATACTGGGCGAGGAGGGCGCCGGAGAGGGCGACGAGGCCGTTGGAGAGGGCGAGGCCGAGGATGAGGTGGGTCTCGACGTTGGCACCGAGGGCGCGGATCATTTGGGCGTTGTCGCCGGTGGCGCGCATCGCGGTGCCGAGGTGGGTGCGGAAAAAGAGAAAGAGCGCGACGCCGACGACGAGGGCGGCGGAGAGAGAGAGGCCGAGCATGGCGAGATCGGCGGAGGAAACGCGCCAGCCGGCGAGTTCGAGGTAGTCGGTGCGGAAGAGGGTGTGGCCGAGTTTTTCACCCCAGGTGGCGAAGGTGGTGTGCTGCATGAGGGGCACGTTGGAGCGGCCCATGACGTTCAAGTTGACCGAGTAGAGCGCGGTCATGACGAGGATGCCGGCGAGGAGGGCGTTGATCTTGAACTTGGTGTGAAGGACGCCGGTGAGGGCTCCGGCGCAGGCTCCCGCGGCGGCTCCGGCGGCGGTGGCGAGGAGCGGGTTCTGGCCCTTGGTGAGGAGGACGGCGGCGACGGCGGCGCCGAGGGTGATGGAGCCGTCGGTCGTGATGTCGGGCATCGAAAAGATGCGGAAGGAGATCAGGACGCCCATCGCGAGGAGCGAGAGGATGAGGCCGATGGTGAAGGCGCCGAGGAGGAGGGTCATGGGAAGCGGAGGACGAGGCGGAGGCGGGCGGGACCGAGGACGAGTGAGAGAACGAGAACGATCAGGCGACGGGGGCGAACCAGAGGGCGCCGCGGTGGAACTCGCTTTCGCCGATGCCGTGGATGTCGCGGTTGTCAGCAAGGAGGTGGAGCAGGGCCTGGGGTGCGGAGTTCTCGAAGAGCTCGGCGATGGTGGCGGGGAGCTCGAGGCGGCCTTTGCGGATGGGGCGGTAGGGGAAGGCGGCGGCGTGGAAGTGGGCGCGGAGCTCGACGCCTTTTGCCATGGGACGGAGCCAGGGGGAGAGCTGGT